>JBGSHQ010000416.1:0-15731 GCA_041752095.1 Bdellovibrionia bacterium | reverse complement strand
CGTTTTGGGAATTGCGGGGTTAGTAGAACTAAGGTTTAGTGTTACCACGGGGCTTTTATTCATATTTTTCGAAAACTAAAATTCGCATTTTTGCTCTCTCTTTTAACCTCGAGCACAAGCTTTGGAAGCGAGTGGTACTTTTCCTGGGGTTACCAACGTGAATTCTGGGCACCTGCTGACATCCATGTTTCGCAGCCTGCTCTCGGAAATGATTTTACCGTCCACCACGTTAAGGCGGTCGACTTTCCTCAGTGGAACGATAGCGGACTTATATTTGATAAAGATCCGTCGATTCCACAGTTTAATCTTCGATTTGGTCGATTTTTAAATGCCCGTCAGGATCTTGCGATCGAATTCAGTGTCGATCATTCGAAGTATACGTCGACTCCAGATCAGGTGGCGCGAATTACGGGAGTCATTAATGGACAACCCGTGGATCAAGACGCCGTTTTAAGTGAAAACTATTTCTCATATAAACTTCATAATGGCGTGAATCACATCATGATGAATCTCGTTAAGCGCTACCCACTCTTTAAGGAGATCAATCAACAGTATAGCTTTTCGCTTCTAGCTAAGGGTGGATTAGGAATTATTCTACCGCATGCTGAGAGCACAATTTTTGGAAATCAAAGTAACGTCGGCCCTAAGTCGATGGATAATCTTGTCGGTACAAGTTCCGGGTGGTGGCAGTTAAATGGATGGACAGCGGCCGCAGAAATCGCAGTTCGATTCATTCCGATTAAGCCCATTTTTATAGAACTATCAGATAAGGTTGCTTACGCAAAATTAACGAATGTACCCGTTTACCAGGGCCGAGCCGATCAGATCTTATGGATGAATGCGATTATATTTAACTTAGGTGTGACCGTTAACGGCGATTCCAAGGGTCCATAAAATGAATAAATTAAAACATTTCTTTTTCACGATCTTTTTCTTCCTAATCTCCACTTACTTCACTGGATGCGCGGGAACCCCCAATATCCAGAAAATCGAAGACAACACCAAAGCGATACCTACCGATTTATTAACGAAGTTTGAAGTCTTAGATAAAGATCAGCCAGTACCTGTCGAAGCGGCTAAAGTCGTAGCGGTTGAAAAATCAAAAAAGAAAAAACTGAGTAAAAAAGAAGCTCCAAAACCAGTCGTTTATCCAGACCGAGCTCCAAATCCGAACCCCATTTGGGTCGGCGAAAAGCAAACTTTAGAGGTGACCTACCTCGGTCTACCCGCAGGTGATTTTACGACGGAAGTCCTCCCTATGAAAAAAATCCTCGACCGTGAGGTTTATCATTTCAAGGGAACTGTAAAGAGTTCCGCAGCGGTCAGCCTCATTTATCGGATGGATGACTGGATCGAAAGTTTTTGGGACGCCAAAGGACTTTTCTCGCATCGCTTTCATATGGTTCTCGATGAAACCAAACAAAAGCGAGATGTTTTAGAGCTCTTCGACCAAGAAAAACGTAAAGCCTTTTTCTGGAATCGGAAAAATCAACCGAATCAGCCACCCGAAGAATCAAAAGAATATTTCGATATGGCTCCGTTTCCACAGGACTCTTTTACCGCGATCTTTTTTGCTCGAACACTCCCTCTTGAAATCGGGAAAACTTATGTTTTTCCAGTCGTCAGTGAAGGTCGGGGATGGGACTGCGAAGTTCACGTCGTTCGGAAAGAGATTTTAGATACGGCACTCGGAAAAATGTCGACGATTGTGATTCGACCTCGAACATTTTATAACGGAGTCTTAAAGCAGGAGCACGGCGATAGCTTTATTTGGCTATCCGATGATGGTCGTCGTTTCGTGGTCAGACTCGAGGCAAAAGTGAAGGTGGGATACGTAGCGGCTCGGCTTCGAAAACTCGAACTCGGAGATAAGCCCTAAAACTCGAGTATTGCCCCAGCTCCTAGAGCATCGGACTGGATGATGGGTACTAGGGCGAGTGATTTGGATTCGTCTTTCGAGTTCCATTCCGTATCGAGCCCCATTGCGTAGCTTAAGCCAATTCCTGCGCCAAAAAGTACGTCATGTAAATAATGGGCATTATCGTTCATCCTCGAAAATCCAACAAAAGCTGCAGCAGCAAATGCAGGTGCTCCGAATGTCCATCCATGATTTCTGTAAATGACACCCGAAAAAGCAAAAATATTCGAAGCATGCCCACTTGGAAATGAATTTAAGTCACCACCTCCCCGAGGTCGTTCTTCGAGATGGAGCGCTTTAATTCCTGTGGTCAGGAGGCCAGTATATATCGTTGCACGTAGCATGAAAGCTGCATTTTTAATTGCGAGAGAGTCACCCGCAGCAAATCCATATCCTAAAAACGACAAAATATAGGCGGCATTGATTTTCCAGAACCCAAGCTCGTACCCCAACGAAGAGGTGCTTCCGAGCGGTTTACGCTCAGCAATAGAGGATTGAAAATCCGTATTTTTAAGGGGGAGTGTGATTAAGGTTAGCGCCGAGCCCAATAAAGCGTAGTTGCGTCCCGGCGATAACACGGGGGCTGCTAGATCATAACCGATACTTTCATACCACGTGCGGGGCTCTGCAGGGGGCTCGATCGCATGGGCATGAAGAGAAGGGACAAGTAAAGAAAGTAGGAAACCAATTCGCATGTTCATCCTGATTTATATTCTATCAGTAAGTCGGGTAGACTCCGACCTTAAAACGACAGATAATTATAACGAATGTCACGCGAACGGAAATCTTTCTTAAAGCAACTGATCCCCATTCGGTTGGATTGGTATATTTTAACCGAAGTGTTCACGCCATTTCTGGGCGGAATGATTTTTTTCACATTTATACTTTTAATGTTTCAGATGCTTCGCCTCGCGACGGCGATGATTGAGCATAATGCCCCTTTCATCATCATGATGAAGATCGTCGGGTATATGATCATCACATTTTTACCGATTGTTATCCCACTTGCGTTTCTACTCTCCATTCTGATCGCATTCGGTCGCCTGTCTGGCGACTCCGAACTCGTAGCCCTTAAGGCGAATGGTGTCAGTGTTTTTCGTCTTTCATTACCTGTTTTTTTCATTAGTTTTTTTGTCGCTTTAGCGACTCTCGGATTAAACTTATCGTGGGTGCCCCAAGCGAAGTACGGATGGCGTTCGACGATGATTAAAATGACGAATACATCGCCGATCGCTACGATTCGGGAAAGTACTTTTACGACCGGATTTTTTGGATTACTGATTTATGCTGAAAACGTAGATGTAAAAACGGAACGAATGAGAAACGTATTTCTCTACGACGAACGCGATCCGAAGGCGCCTCGAACGATCGTTGCCCCATCTGGACAAATTATTCCGATTAAAGTCGATTCAGATCTCGGAGCAGCAGTGGAACTTAAGCTCTTTGATGGAGAAATCCACTCCAATGACATCGCGAGTACTAGCTATTCGAAGACGATTTTTCATGAATACCGCGTTTACCTTAAAGTCGAAGAAGGCGCGAATCTTGCGACTGGAAACGTCACCAACTATAAATATAGCGACATCATGAAGTATATAGAAACCCCGCTCGATGAGCGCACGCGTAACGAACTTTTCACGGAAATTTGGTCGAGGTGGTTATCACCGCTCATTCCTATTCTGTTTGTTCTTATCGGAATAGGATTTGGTTCATCTAGGGGGAGAACCCCACCACCGAGCGCTGGACTGGTTACTATTCTTGTTATTGTACCGCTTTATCTCATCCAAACCGTCTGTCAGAACTATGGACACGAAGGAAAATTGCCGCCTTTCGTAGCAATGGTTATTCCCGATCTTGTGATCTTCATTGCGGGAGTTTTTTCCTACCGAAGAGTGATTTGGTGAAACCCCCCGTCATTATACTGACGTCCTAACAAATCCCAGACTCATTTCTGATTCACTTCTAAAATGAATCCACTCCGTGGCCGATAAGCTATTTGCTGGCCCTTTAAACAAACGGAGTTGTTATGAGATTTTCTGCGTTTCTATTACTATTCCTTTTAATGCCAATGACGACAGATGCAGGGGATAAAAGAATTCTCTTCGCTTCTCAGTTTTCACTCATACCTGAAAGCCAAGCACATCGAACTTTTGGAAATGCCACATCGATCGGATTAGATCCGCGGTCGATTAAGGTCATGATCTGGAATATTAAAAAGGGACAAGAACCCGGACTCGATCGAGATTTCCCCGCATATGGAAAAGATCGGGATCTTTTTATGGTTTCGGAAGGATATTTAAATCCGTTAGTAAAGGGTATATTTAATTCATTTTCGGATTTTCGCTGGGATATGGGTGTCGCGTTTCTTTATAAAAAAGATAAAAACACAGAGACTGGAACTCTCATCGGGTCCCGAACGAATCCAAATTATGTTCGAGTTCGGCATACAGTGGATTTTGAACCCATCATTAAAACACCAAAAGCACTCACGATTGCTCGCCTTCCCATAAAGGGCTTGTCTAAGGATTTACTCGTGATTTCGATTCATGCGATTAATCTAGTTGTTCCTTCTGCGTTTCAGCGGCACATGGAGCTCGCCCAGGAAGAGATTTCTAAGCACGATGGGCCCGTTATTTTTGCCGGAGATTTTAATACGAATCTTAAATCTAAGGTTTCCTATATGATGAAGAAACTGGTCGGTCTTGGTATGCAATCCGTCGAGTTCCGTAATGATGAGCGCATGAAGGTTTTAGGTTTACCCATTGATTATACTTTTACCCGCGGTCTTTATATAAAAGATGCCGAAGTTTTAGGTAAACTAAAGTCATCCGACCATAAGCCGATGATGGTCGAAGTAGAAGTCATGCCAAATTAAAGATTTAACTCAGAAGCTGTTCGAGATCTTCGCGAGTAATCTTTTTCATGAAGTCCTGGTCTTCAGAAATAATCGATTCAGCTAGATCTTTCTTCGTTTTCTGGAGTTCGAGGATTTTCTCTTCGACCGTTCCGCGAGCGATCATGCGGTAAGCAAATACCTTCTGACTCTGTCCCATGCGGTGTGCACGGCCAATGGCCTGGGCTTCGACTGCTGGATTCCACCATGGGTCGAGGATGAATACATAGTCGGCCGCAGTCAGATTTAATCCCGTTCCACCGGCTTTTAAGCTGATAAGGAATACTTTCGAGTTTGGATCGGTCTGGAATCTTTCGACCGGAGTCTTTCGATCCGTCGTCTGACCATCGAGGTATTCGTAAGTAATTCCTTTAGCGTCGAGGTCGGTTCGTACGAGTGCTAGAAGGCTAGTAAACTGAGAGAAGACGAGAGCTTTATGGCCCTCTTGGGTCACTTCTTCGATGTGGTTTAAGAGGAGTTGGAGTTTTGCACTCGGCTCAGCCTTACGGCGTGGATCAACAAGCCCCTGATGGCAGGCCGCCTGGCGGAGACGGAGGAGAGCCTCTAAAACATGGAGTTTCGATTTTCCAAGTCCTTCACTTCCGATTTTTTCTGCAAGCGAAGCGCGGAACTTATCGCGGATCGAGTTATAGAATTTTCTCTCGGTCGGGCTCATTTCGCAAAACAGAACCTGCTCGGACTTTTCAGGAAGTTCAGTCAGAACTTTTTCTTTCGTGCGGCGGAGCATGAAAGGTTTTAGGGTCTTCACAAGCATCGACTGGGTGTCGGCCCCGATTTCTTTCTGGGGTGAGTAACTGAGTAATCCTGGATTCGTGAATTCGAGAATCGAAAGAAGATCTTTAATCGAATTTTCGATCGGTGTACCGGTGAGGGCTAAACGGTGTTTTGCGCGAAGTTTCTTACATGCGAGTGCGCCCAGAGATTTCGAATTCTTAATCGCTTGGGCTTCATCGACGATCGCGACATCGAATTCAATTTCACGAAGTTTCGCGATATCGGTTCGCATCGTTCCGTAAGTCGTGACGACGAGGTCACAGTCCGGCATTTCTGCGAGTCGTTCCGCGCGTCCTGGGCCTGAGTACCTGACGACTTTTAGGCTTGGGGCGAATTTCGCCGCTTCATCAATCCAGTTAAACGTTAAGCTTTTCGGAGCGACGACGAGACAGGGTTGCTTCGTCTTCTTCGAGCGACCGAGGAGGAAGGCTAGGATCTGGATCGTTTTACCAAGACCCATGTCGTCGGCAAGAATTCCACCCGTCTCAAATTCTTCTAAGAAGGTGAGCCATGTGAGTCCTTCTTTTTGGTAGTCACGAAGTTTTCCTTCGAAACCTTCAGGCGCGTTCACGGTCTGGACACCATCGAATTTTTTCACTCGTTCACGGAAGTTCATGAATCCTGCATCCGCGGTTAATCGCGAATCTTCAGCAAGTACCGCATTCAGCATGAGTCCCTGCGAGCGTGTGAATCGAAGTCCACCATCTTCAGTCGTTTCGGCAAACCGTGTCCCGAGTTGGGCGACAGGAGCGTACTGTGCGAGCCATTCAGGCGGGAGCATCCCAAGCGACCCGTCGGAAAGCTTTACGAGTCCACTCCCAGATTCAAGCGCCGCTAAAAGTTCGGACTGCTCCACTTCGAGATCGCCAAAGCTTGCGCCCATCTTAAGATCAAACCAGTCGGTCGATGAACTCACGTTCATCGAGAAATCATCTGCAATCCGAAGCTTCTGGTTTTCGAAATGGATAATCCATCCTGCGCGACAGAGATCGTTTGCTGCGCGGTGAAGATCGCCCATCGCGACCGATCCAGTACCCTGTGGATCTTGGAGAATTTCGAGTGCATGCATGAGAGTTTTTTCTTCAAACTCGACGTTCCGTACGAAAACACGCTTTTTATTTGGATCGACGAGAGTGCGTTCGGATTCAGAAAGCATGACTTCGCGTCCGTCATAATCGAAACTTACGGTCAAAGTCATTCGACCCGTCGTAGGATCATTTCCGAGTGGACGGAAAACGCCTTTGGGTTTCGGTTCGATTACGGACTGAGTCCAGCCCATTTCAGCAGGCCAGGTTACACGCGGTGCTGCGGGATCGAGTAAGATACGAGTGAGGAGAGTGTCGCCTTCAGCTTTCGGTGCTAAGAACGCACCCGCACGAAGTCCGATAGCCCACTGAGCGTGACCGGGTTCAGTAAATCGCGCAATGCGATCATCAAAAAGAAGGAATCCGCTTTTTAAAATCGCAAGCGGAGTTGAAAGACTCATCATCTCACCGCTATGGCGGAAGGATCCGTCGAGGCGATAATGGCCTGTAATGACTGCATCGATTCGAAGATCGAAGTCCCAAGTTTTTCCGCGCTCGACCCTTAAAGGACGCTCCGCTGAATCCGGCGTTCCATTCGGAGAGCGGGAGATAAAGAGTTTACCAGAACTCGAAAGGAGGGGAATGATGTGGGATTCGAAAAGTGGGTCGACTGTAAAACGTGACGAAATATTTGGTGAGGTCCGTCCGTAGGGCGCGAAGACTTGGGGTTCGCTACTCCGAGTGAGAAGCGAAAGAACTTCCTGGTCATTTAAGTCGTCGAAGTGGGAAAAGTCGTGGCTGGACACGCGGTTCGGCCTGAGAGGCCCGAGTTCTCCGTTTGAGGAGCGATTTCGGGTCCAGAGATCCATGACGAGTTTTCCGGTCGCGCTGGTTTCGGCAGCGGCGATTACGAAGTAGGCAGCAGAGCTGGTCGAAATTCTCTGTTCGGGACGTGAGCTAATTCCTTGGAAAAGATTTAAGCGTTCAATCCAGGTCGTCGGAATAAAGCGAGCGGGTGCAATCATCGGTCCGCGAGGCATCGGCCCGTTTCCGTTGGGTCCTCGTCCGCGCTGCTGATGTTGCGGGTGTTGGCCACGAACGCCGACGTTATGGGGCATTCCGCGGTGTAATCCGGGTTGTCCATTTTGTTGGGGGTTCTGCTGTCCAGGTTCTCTTCGAGGACGAGGAATCGCGTGCACGAGTTTTAGGGTTCCACTCTCCGGGATGGATCCAGCAGGGCTTGCTTTATCGACCTGTAGAATCGCGGTCCATAAATGTTTACAGAGAATTCCACGGAGGTAGGCAGGGCAGTCACAGGTAATCGGGAGGCGACGAGCGGTCGTGACCTGAGAAAAGTCGAAGCCAACATTATAGGCGCCACCCGTTCCGGTAATCTGGACGACGCAGTTGGTTCCGTTCCAGACGGGTTCAGTTACGCGGCCTTGGTTAAAATATTCACGTCCACGGCCGAGCGCGATTCGGGGGAACTGGCGCACACAGCGCTGTTCTAAACTCAGGGGCCCAGCTGGAACTGGGGGGCCGACCTGGATGACGGCTTGGGGTTGGGTAGGAATGGGTTCGCCGGTTACTGGATCCATCGCAGGACTGATTCCTTCCGCGGGTAATTCAGGAGTGGCCACTTCTGAAGTGGGCATAGATTCACCACCCTCCTCGGTAGAACCTTGAGGGGATGTTTGAGTTTCATTCGTGTTTCTCGGCGTCCGTACTGGGCGGCGCCATCTTCTTCGATTTGGCTGATTCATTTAAGGCACTCAAGCCTTCTCATAGAACGGCGTCATTCAGGAAGGCTGAATTTCAATCCAGGCGCTTTTTTTTTCGGGCACGGCTTCGGAGGCCTATCCCATTAATTTAGTTAGAGATTATTCCGAGAGTCCAACGCCTGCGGCTTCATCAAGCGCACGGCTTTCTGCGGCGACCTGATCGAGTTCACTTATAGAGGAGCAAACGAGGGCACAGGCCTCTTCAGAGGTCGACTCAGCATCCTGAAACTGGATGTCGGTACCGTGGATGACTTCGCAGTGAAGGTAATTTCCGTTGTCGGCTTTAATGGGAGTCGCGGTGCAGTCCGAGGCTAAGGCCGAGGTCACCGAAAGGGTGGCCAGGAAGGCGAGCGTTGCGGCGATGCGGAGGTGGTTCGTGAGACTCATTTTATGTGTTCCAAACTTATTCGGTCATGGCGGTAGCGATGCGGCCGCCTTTTTTCGCGGTCTGGACAGCACCCATAATTGAACAAACCTGGGCGCAGCCACCCTCAGAGGATCGGTCTGCGCCCATGCGGTATTCCGTTCCTGAAACTTTTACGATGCAAGCTTCGAATTTCCCGGAATCATCGCGGGAGATTTGAGCTGAGCATTCACCCGCCTGGGAGGAGGCAGCGAATACGAGCGTCGCAAGGATCAGAACGATAGTGGCTTGTTTAGTATGCTTGTACCCCATGCTCCTTTACTATTCACGAATGATGCCGAAACTTCGGGTGAGAAAAGTTCAGTGATTTATACCTGGGTCATTTTGGACACATGCAGAAGTTTTAGGCGTGGTGACGATTCAGGGCAAATGTCGGGTTTTAGACCCGACATTTCGCCTCATGGGAGAAGAGTGAAATCGGTATTCGTTTTAATGTATGCTCGGGTCGAGTGCGGGACAGGGGATAAACCAGTTTAAAGCGTGCAGACTCGATTCGAACTCAGAAATAAAACAAATTTTACATAAAAATTAGAGAATAAAACTTTCCATTTATGTCGCGATTCGTTATGAATTCGAACAGAGTTTTATCAATTCTTCCCACCGATCCGATTTCCAGATGCTCGGGTAAACGAAAGGTATGTAATGGAGGCCATTTGTAAATATCGAAGCATTCAAGCCCTCCTTCAAGATTGGGTGAACGAACGAAAACTTCGAAATCCTCGCCTTTCATTAGCTGCGCACGCGTCTTATTTTAAAATGGCGCCTTCGATGCTTTCTCAGGTCCTCCATGGAAAACGGAATATCTCTGTCCGCCAAGCGTCTCACATCGCCGATCGTCTTCGGTTACCGTCTAAAGAAAAAAGGCATATTGAACTCCTTGCAGAAATCGCCCTTTACCAAGGCGAATCTTCGAATGACCAAAGCTCAATTAAACGAAGCGAGCTACTTGAACGCCTTCGAGTCTCGGGGCTCGAAGCCGGTAGAGAACGTCTTAACGAAGATCGTTTTCGACATTTTTCAGATTGGTATTCCTTGCCGATCTTGGTTCTCTGCTCGCAACCGGATCTTTCACTTGGGACAGAAGAGATCTCGAAACGATTAGGGTTAGATCTAAATATAGTTCAGAATGCGCTCGAACGGATGGGACGAATCGGGGTACTTCGGCAAAATGAAGTCACTGGAATGTGGCACCGTAGTGGCGCTGAAATACTTTTAAGCTCAGAGGGCAAAAATAAGGCCCTTCGAGAATTCCACAAACAAATGCTCCGTCGAACTGTCGAAGCGGTAGAATTGAGTCCAATCGAAGAGCGTTATATCGGGACAGAGACATTTCGATTTTCACTCAAACACATGGGAAAGGCGCGTGCAATTATTGACCATTGCCTCGACTCCCTCCTTTCTCTTGAAAAGGAATCGATGTCGGAAGAAGAGAGTGCGCTTTACCATGCTGGAGTTCAATTCTTCAAAATCACAGATTTCCCTAAACGTATCGCTAACCAGGAGGCAGGATGACGAGAATAATCATTCCTCTCCTTTGGATTGCGTCCGCATTCGGAGGGTCCTCTGATCCTATCGAAATCGGAAAATTGGAAAAAAGCACATTTTCCATGCTTAATCCTACTTCGAAGGATTTATTCAAAAATCACTTGATCGCATCTCGCGAAGGCGCTGGGACGCGTGGCGGTGGGGACGGTAGAATTCAGTTTCTCTACGAAAACGCCAATTTGATTCTCCGAGCAGCCAGTGAAATGAAGACGGTTCTAGGCTCCTTGGATTACAGAGACATCAAAAACGAAGAACTAAGAACATCCTACCTTTCAGCCCTCGAGCAAGGATTTGGTGAAGAAATCGAAAAATCATCGATTATCTTTCTTAATTCATGTCGCGATACCGGCGGTGAGCGCCCAATCGTTTTTGAAGACGCTCCAAATGGAACAATTTGCGTTTCCGAAAGCGCAGCGGTGCAGCTAGAAAAATTTTCAGAAATCGACCGCGTTGGGGCATTCATTCGAATACGTTTATCCCAACGGACGAATATTCCCCTCGACTCCGCAAGCTCCTCGGACTTCGAGAAGTGGATCGTAAACTCGGGTTCAGTCAAGCCGCCCGAATCTGATTTCGCTCTGATTCGATCGGAGTTTAATCTAGGATTTCCTGCCCAACTTCCAACGTTCCCCGATTCCTCCATGATATGTATCGAAGCATTCCCTTTTGCGAGTGGCCCAAGCCCTCTTTCCGAGATCACTCCCTTGGTCCAGTCTGTTAGAAAGAATACGAGCGGAAGTTATCTCTTCCGTTTTGAGACCGGATACGCAAAATGCATCATTTCCGCCCATTAAGCATATTCACTTTGCTCATTATTCTGGCCCTTCCCGCTTTCGCGGGGCCTCGCCCGCTAGTGGATATTTACTTCCGTGTAATCGACGAAGAAGTTACAAAAATTAATTTTAGTTACGAACCCGTAAATGATTTTTCGCAAATTCCGAAATCCCCACGCGCTTGGCTAAAAAAGAAGTTAAAGTTATACGTCCGCAGAGGGCTAAAAGATGATCTTGGTCTTTGGATTTCCACGCAAGGATTTTCAGTTCCACTCGACCCTCGGACAGAGGATGCTCGCAAAATCGTAGTCGAAATGAAAAATAATGGTCTCGCCGAAGACATCCGCAAATCGTCTTACCAAACCAATGAGATCTGTCGGGACGAAAACGAAGTCGAAAAAGAAGGAGTTGCGACGGGGGTCCGGGGAGACTCAATTTGTTTTTCGGTCGAAAAGCTTTTGAATAACTGGTATGATTCGAATCCAAAAATCACCTGGAGCGAACTTCAGGAACGCCTCATGGCGTTGGCAGTCCACGAACACTCACACCACTTCGGATATGAAGATCGCGACCACGCAATCTATGCGTTCGCGCAAGAACGAGCTGCAGCTTTCGTGGAAGGGTATGATCGTGTTGCATCAGTATCAGTTTCGGCAGAATTTGCAGATGCTCGCGCCCACTTTTTACTCGCACGTTCAAGTCTGATGGAAAACAAAACTCCTCGGTTGAGATGCGTCCTCTCGCCCTTGACAGCTTTTTTACATTTGCCATCGGAATTTGAAATTGAACCGGACATCGTTTTGAGCAACAAACTTTCGATTCTTTTCCGTATTCATGGAGTGTTCCCAGTATACCGTTCCCGCAATGACGAATGGCAAGGGACTTGGGGAGGCGGCGATTCGGGTGCCGGATTGAATCGGCTCACACTTCGAACAGGTTCGGACTCGATCTTTTTTGAAATTGCGAGTGCCCAAGGAGAGCGGCTTCCTGCAATCTCAAGTGGCGCAGATGCTCCATACGCAATCGCTTATGGCGAATGTTCGCCCACTTCCGCGCAACATCCTTAATCCACCCATTTCGACTTTGCGAGAAACCCGTCACTGGGAGTGATGGGTTTGTGCGTATCAAGACATCTTTCTTTTGATCCATGACAGGATTAGGAGCTATATTCTGCTCGAAGAAAACTCGAAGGAGATAAATTATGAAAAATTCAGTGCTAATAATTCTGACTACCTTGATTACGACGTCGGCTCTGGCCGCCGACGAACCCCTGAAACCGACCTGGGTGTATCCAGATAGACCTTCGGGTACGACGACCGAGGGTTACGAGTATACAGCGAAATCGCCATTCGAGGCCACTGTCCAGATCAAAAAAAATGAAATGACCGGAAAAACGGAAAGTGCGACCGGAAATTTCGGATTCGATGGCGATGCCGCTCAGCTCTTCTTTGAAAAAATGGAAAAGCCGGTCCACAAGGAAATCCGTGTCGAGACCGATCCGAAGATGGCAGGCACCCACGAATTTCGCGCCGGTAAATCCTATTCTTGTGTGAAGCGTGCATGGTCGAACGGACGAATCGATTACCAATGTTACTTTAACTTCTCTGACGTAAGTACCGGTGCTCTGCGGAGACCGAATACTGTAACTAAAAACCCATAGATTTTAACCCAACATGTGCTTTACGCGGTTTCAGCTTTAAACAACAATTGCGCGAATAGAAGACAAAACATGGAGAAAAAAATGATAAAAATTTTGATGTGTCTCGCGCTGTTAAACTCTGTAACTTCTCTTGCAGAAACACCGTATGAGAACCTAGCGAAGAAATTTGCTACGGCAGACCAGGCCAGCTTTTCTGAAGAAGTCTCTCTTGTTGGTAAATGTTGGTATAAGAATGACGAGACCAATATAGGTTTAAACGAATTGGTCGATACACTGACTGTGAGATATCGAACGAGTAAGCCATTTGATTTTTCTGTTAAACTTCGTTCGATGGTGCAAATTGAAGCGTCACGTATTCCTGAAAAGCAAATACAACATGCTGAAGAGCTGTGGGACTTTTGTGAAGTGAATGGCTATGAGGTCAAAGCATTAGAAATTAAGAAGGGGGATTTGACAGGAGGTGGATGTTACCTGACAAATGTGGCGATTCGATTTCGAAAATCCGGGGATATCTATTTTGCGCGTAACGATCGCATGGATGCTTATTGCTATTTTGACAAACTCATTCATTGAGTCGGCACGACTCACGAATGCTATCCACCTCGTCCTGCGTTCATCACTCGCAAGGTGTGAACGATTACTAACTGCAATTATCAATAGGAACACCCAATAGAATCTCTTTGGGTGGCTGGAGATAAATCAGTTTTGACTCGGTCCTAGCCGCACCATCCGCAGCTTAGGTTTTCCCGCTGATTCCCACTGACCTTCGACCACAAGCGCCCAGTCGTTATGCCCCTCTGGATCGATCAAAGTCTGCGCCACACGAAACGTCGTCTCGGATAACTGCGAAAAATGGGAGTGCACATTCGACCGTGCGTTCTGGTCGGTGAGTAAACCCGTGTGATCCACCTGATATTCCTTCATCCGGGATTCGATTTCAGCTGGTGTCGTCGAAAGATGCTCAGCCGCTCCCACATAATCAAGATTCCAGAGGAGACGAACCGCGCGGAAAACCTCGTTCCTCGCAGCAGCGATTCGAGTTTTCTCCACGTGGAGTCGTGCCTGTTCTGCAATTCGTGCCGCGTTTTCACGATCCGCCTTTTCAATCGACGCCTGGAGTTTAGCAGCCGCTGCCGCTGGATCACGAAGTTTTTCCCATTCGTCGACCAGACTCGAGTCGATACCGTGCAGAATTTCCCCGAAGTACTCGATAATCGAAATCACTTCGTCGGTGTGCGCCGACTCAGGCACGGTCTGGACGAGGACTTTATAGAAGTCGCTTAAGTACCGAAGAAGGAGTCCTTCTATCCGTTCCAGATCGTATTCTCGGATATAGTCGTGAAACGACTGGAAGGTTTCGAACATCTCGCGTGCGATCGACTTCGGGCGAATATTCTCCTGCCCGACCCAGGGGTGTTCGGAGGAGAATTTATTGAAAGTGTCGTAGATGAATTCGCGGTTCGGTTTCGGGTGCTCAATTTTTTCGAGTTCTTCGATGCGCTGGTCGAACTCGATTCCCTCGGCTTTCATCTCTGCCATGCGAATCGTTTTAAGTCGGTCGACTTGCCGACGAAGAATCATCTCGGGATTTTCTAAAATGGATTCGACTAACGTAAGTAGCTGTAAGGCGTAACTGGGGTCGGCGCGGTCGAGGAGATGGATCGTGTCTATTAGATAGAGTGATAGGGTTTGATTCAGCGAAAAATCTTGCTGAAGGTCGACATTCACGCGGAGTGGGTTAAACTCAATAATTTTTCGGTCATGGAGCGAACGGAAGAGTGCCCACGCGTGTTTTCCTAATCGCTTCCTGGCCACTGGGGTTTCATGCGCGCGGCCGATGATCTCTCGAAGTGCATCGCAGTTTTTCGTTCCCTCGCGCGCTAACACATTAAGAACCATTGCATGGGTAACTTGAAAGCGGGAGACGAGAGCCTCGGGCATTCCTTCGGAAAGTTTCGTCAGAGTTTCCTTAGTCCACGGGAGAAATCCCTTTTCGGGCGGTTTTTGTTTAACGAGTTTCTTAGCTTTCTTCGGATCTCCCGCCGCTTTTTGTTCACGTGTTAGATTTTCAATCACATGCTCAGGGGCTTGGACGACGACGGCTCCCCGGTCATCGAATCCTTTACGTCCTGCGCGGCCGCTAATCTGCTGGAAATCGCGCACAGAAAGGATCGTGGTTTTCTGCCCGTCGTACTTGCAGAGCTTCGTAAAGAGTACAGTTCGAATCGGGACGTTTACTCCGACGCCTAGGGTGTCGGTTCCGCTGATGATTTTAAGTAAACCCTGCTGCGCTAATTTTTCGACGAGCACTCGGTATCGCGGAAGAAGGCCCGCGTGATGGATTCCGATCCCATGCTTTAAAGTTTTCTGGATTTCTTTTCCGTACGGACTTTTAAAATCGGTGCCTTCTAGAAATTCAGCGATCTTCTTTTTTTCTTCTTTCGTCGAAAAATCTACGCTCATCAGTTTCTGTGCCTCTTCGGCGCAGTCACGCTGGGTGAAGTTAACTAAGTAGATCGGAAATTTATTCGAGGCGATGAGTTCCGAGATTTTAAGGTGAAGGGGGCGTTCACTGTATTCGAAGTCGAGGGGGACTGGGCGGTCGGTCGAACGAACGAGGACGGTAGGTTTGGCGGTTAGATCGGTGAGTGCCTTCTCGAAAAACGTCGTATCCCCGAGTGTCGCCGACATGAGTAAAAAGCGAGCATGCTGAAGAGTAAGAAGCGGGATTTGCCACGCGACTCCCCGGTCTCGGTCGGAGTAGTAGTGGAACTCGTCCATGATGATATCGGTGTACGGAGTGGCATCGCCGAGACGAAGTGCGAAGTTAGAAAGGATCTCAGCCGTACAGCAGATGATCGGCGCATCTGGGTTTACCGTCGCATCACCGGTAATCATGCCGACCTGGTCGGGGCCG
>JBGSHQ010000415.1:0-9165 GCA_041752095.1 Bdellovibrionia bacterium | reverse complement strand
AGGAGTTCACCCCTCCCCAATTCCGTATGCGACCTACACGACATCGACAACTCATAAAACCCTTCGCGGTCCACGCGGTGGAATCATTCTTTCTAGCGCTGAAAAAATTAAAGCCGTGAACTCGATTATTTTTCCAGGAATTCAAGGCGGGCCACTCATGCACGTGATTGCTTCTAAAGCTGTCGCATTCGGTGAGGCACTGAAGCCTGAGTTTAAAACCTACCAACAGCAGGTTGTGAAAAACGCGCAGGCACTAGCAGAAGCGCTGATGGCGGATGGTATTCGCCTCGTCACCGGCGGAACCGATAACCACCTGATGCTCGCCGATCTTACGAATTTCGGGGATGGAACGATTACGGGTAAGGATGCAGAAGCGTGGCTTGATAAAGCTCACATCACGGTGAATAAAAACGCGGTTCCTGGCGATACCCGTAGCCCTTTCATAACGAGCGGTATTCGAATCGGAACTCCTGCTTCGACCACCCGGGGCTTCGGCACGAATGAAATGAAGCAAGTCTCGAAATGGATTATCGAAGTCCTTCACTCGAAAGGTGATGAAGCGAAACTTGCTAAAATCGGTGGCGAAGTGAAATCGCTTTGCTTACGGTTTCCGGTTTATACCTAGTGAGTAGGCTCGCAAGCCACTTGGCTTCGAGCCGTAACTAATCCGCCTCAAACGAAATTCCAGAATCCGTAATTTTTACTGACCCCGGAGCAACACGCGAAAGTTTTCGGTCTTCAGAAAACTGCGCCCACGTAACGAATCCTTTTTCGACCGAGGTCTGTACTTCTGCTCGCGCAAGAACGCGTTCGAGTTGTTGGCTCAGGACTTTAACCACAATTTTCTTAATACTGTCGATCACCCAGCGCGGCTTTAAAACTCCGGATCCTTTAAATTCGCCTAAAATTTCTCCGTGATCGAGTTTCGCGCGCACGCCATTTTCAGAGGAGAGGGAGACCCATCCGACGAGTTTCGTTCCACGGATATCGATTGAGCCTAAATCACTTCGAATTGCTTTTAACTGATCAGCGACTGAGATTTCTACACGAAGCATTCCGTTTTTAAACCCAACCGCAATTCCTTCTGAGCGGACCTGATTAAATCTGAGTCCCACTAAATTCGTAATTACGAGATCCATTTCAAACTCGAGCGGATCGACTCCGACGAACTCCAGAGCAGGCCCAGGAGAAAAAATTCCCTTCTTCCCATTAATCTGCACATTCATGTGCTCGGGTTTCATGAGGGTATAAAACGAGCTCAGCTCTTTTTCGGTGAAAGATACTGGGGTCGAAGCCCAGGAGGAAATCGAAATAAACGAGAGAGCCGCAAAAAAACCGAGAATAATTTTAGGCATCGTGAACTTCCTCCGTGAAGTTCTAGGATCGTTGATTTCAACGGCTCGGCCCAGAGGCAGTTAATGCCGGGAATGATACACAGTCATGATTTAATTATAGATACATGAAATCATTGATTTTTTCATATTTTCATCTCGGACTTGAAGCGGGGTGTCGTTTCCGGTAAGACTAACTCGCTTTATGCGATGCCCTTACTGCTCTTTCTCAGAAACGAAAGTGATCGACTCCCGGTTAAACCAAACCGGTGATAGTACCCGCCGTCGTCGCGTTTGCCCGCGCTGTGAAGGCCGCTTCACCACTTATGAGCGCATCGAAGAAGTGATGCCGCTTGTGATTAAAAAAGATGGCAGGCGTGAACCCTATGTTCGCGAGAAACTTCGACAGGGTTTAGAAAAAGCCTGCCAGAAGCGCGCGGTACCTGCGCAGAAAATTGATGAAATTGTAAGTTTTATTGAAAAGCGACTCCAGTCTTACGGCCTAAAAGAAGTTCCGACTAAAACCGTGGGCGAGATGCTCATGGCCGAACTTCATAAGCTAGATAAAGTCGCGTATGTAAGATTCGCTTCGGTTTACCGAGAATTTAAAGATGTAGATGAGTTCGTCGCGGAACTCCAGGAAACCCCAACCTCGGAGATCGACCCGACCGCTCCGCTCTTTTCATTTGCGAATAATCCAGAATCGACACCCTCATGAGCCAGAACACACACCAACACTCTCGTCATCATGCTCGTGAAATCGCACTCCAAGTTCTTTATCGTTACGACTTAAACCAAACTCAGGGTACAGAATCCATTCCGACCGGGCTTGCTCTGGCTGAAGATTTAAAGCGTCATTTCGAACACTTTCAAGTGACCGCAGGTGTCCGTGAATTTGCGGCCGAACTCATTGCAGGGACATTACAAGACTCTACTGCGCTTGATCTCGAAATCGAAAAATTTGCGACGAACTGGAAAATTTCCCGAATGGCGCTCATTGACCGAAATCTCCTTCGGATGGCGATGTACGAAATGACTCGTTTTAAAGACATTCCAGCCTCCGTTACCATCGACGAAGCGATCGAACTCGCTAAGCAGTTCGGTACCGCAGACACCTCATCCTTCGTTAATGCGATCCTCGACTCCTATCGTAAGGCGTCAGTGGCTTGACGCTTGCCGTGATACTCACTCCCCCGCTAAACTAGATGGGTGAGCAAGCACGAAGAAAACCACCCCGCAAAAAAAACCGAAACAGGCTTCGAAGAACTGATTGGGTCGAGGCGAATCAATGCTTGGATTCTCTGTCTGCCTGAAAAGGAAAAAAGTCCAGACTCTGCTTTTTTAAAAGCCGACTGGAGACTTCGTGGAGCGATCACCCGTGCGCTGACCTCAGGAGCGCTTTCTCGTAAACCAGGTGTGGTCTCACTACTTCCTGTGACCCGTCCTGTTTCGGATCAAGAAAATCAAACTTTTAAAATCCTTACCTTAGGCGTTCGTGAACGCTCTGAAATTTCGAGTGGTGAGATTTCTCATCTCATTTTAAATATCGAAGGGCTTAAATTAAAAAGCGTGGGCCTTTCAGCCGCAGATTTTGGATGGTCGAAAAGCGATGCTAAGAAAAATTTTCATACCCTCAGAGGAGTCGAACTATGCGTGACCGATTAGACGATCTCTCTTCCCAGCTTGCTCCCGCTGAAGGTCTAGAGGCCGCCTCACAACTCTTTAGTTCGCCACCGATCGAATCGCTCGAGTGGTTAAAAGAATTAGGAGTGGTGGCAAAGGCTTCACTCATGCCTTCAGTTTCTGTCCAACCCGAAGTCGCCACTCCTTCGAATGAAACACCGGCCGTAGAAACTCCAGTGCCTGTCACGAGTCGAATCGCGGCTGCACCTGAAAGCGCCGACGCTAAGCTTCTCGAAGCACTCCTCGAGTACCATCGCCTTCGAGGACCCACTCTCGGCGCTCGGTCGGGAGTCGGTACTCCTGAACTTTTTGCGCGGAGTGATTCTTCGACTATCTCCACTCGCGAAGGTGGTTTTAGCTCGATCGAAATTCCTGTGATTGAGAATTACATCCCTAAAACTTCTGCTAGCCCTCACCGCTCTTCGCAGCCCGTTCATACGGTCTTAAAATCTAAGCCTCGTCCATGAAACCTTCTTTTCCAGAACTCATTCACCTTCGAAAAGAATGGAAAATATTTCATCAGGCCCAAGACCGAAAAAATGCTGACCGAGTCTTCCAACTCGCAGGAGTGGGACTCATCACCGACGCCGACCTTAAATTTTTACCGCATCTCCTTCGGGTAAAATTAAATGAATTTGGTAGGGACTGGGAACGTCCAATAGCAGCGACAGCGCTTCGCGCGGGCTATCTATTTTACCGTGCCGAACTCATGGTGAGTGTTGATCAGGTGAATGCACTTCATGAGTGGATTGAAAACAGCCTTTCCGAAAAAATAGACCCGGATAACCTTAAGGGCGCTACTCTTTTTTTTGAAAGTAATGGCCTTCATTCTGTTAAAAACGGGGCCTGGGACAGTCTTTTCTATTTTGTTCTTCACCCGTCACTCAAACCTGAATCGATGGGTCTCGAAGACGCCCCTTCGATTCAGGGAACACCCACATTCCTGAGGATTGCATGAGACTCGTCGATTTTTTAATTTTACTTCTCTCCGCTCACGCTGAAACCCTAAAGCGATTAGCCGCTTTTTTCGGTGAAGATGTTTTCACCGAGATGTTAGAAGATTCCGGAGAAACGATTGATAAAGCACTCCCGCCTCGTAAATACACAGAGAAGGCCGGAGCCGCGCTCATCTGGATTGATTTAAATTCTCCCCGCACAAATGCAAATGCTTATGCGGAGCTTGAAGGCTCGGTTCACGAATTCGACCTCCCCGAAGTTCTGGAGTTTCACCTCTGGGCGTATCCCCATTACCGAGCGTTTATCGAAAGTGCAGTCGACCTGAATGCGCGCATGGCTCCAGGGGGCGGAACATCCGGCACCGCACTCATCGAAGAAGCGTGTATCCAAGCCGAAGCCTGGGCGCATGCACTCCCGATTCCTCCTGCCGTAGCGGCGGCTGCGCATAAGGCTGCGCTCGTTCCGTGGATTCGATTTCGGACTGAAGCTTTAAAGAAAATGGGTCGACGGCCGCTGGGTGTGGTTTAAAGCTCCGCCCAGTTAGCACCACTCTCGACGTTCACCTTAAGCGGAACGGAGAATTTCACCACTCCATCGAATGCATTCTCCATCGCATCTACTACGATCTTCTTCGCGCGCTCGACCTCACCCTTCGGTGCATCGATCACGACTTCGTCGTGGACCTGGATAATCATTTTTGATTTTAGTTTAGCTCGGGTGAGTTCTTCATCGATCTTAATCATTGCAAGCTTCATGAGGTCGGCTGCAGTTCCCTGGATCGGAGTGTTCATCGCCATCCGCTCCGCATTTCCACGCATCATCGGGTTACGAGAATCGATTTCCTTCAGCTCGCGCCTTCGTCCGAGTAGCGTCGCTGTCTCCCCTTTTTCTTTTGCCTCTAAAATAAGGCGATCCAGAAATTGCTTAACGCCGCTATAGCGCTCGAAATACTTCGTGATCATTTCCTTAGCTTCGCCTCGGGAAATTCCGAGTTCTTCGGCTAGCCCGAAAACTGTTTTTCCGTACATGAGTCCGAAGTTAATCGCCTTAGCGACTCCGCGTTGTTCGTTCGTCACGGCTTCGGGTTTTATGTCGTAGATTTCGCTCGCCGTTCGGCGGTGGACATCTTCATCGCGTAGGAAGCTCGCGACCAGATCCTTATCGCCGCTCATATGTGCAAGGATTCTAAGCTCGATCTGGGAATAATCGGCTGAGATGAGTTCACAGCCCGGCGAAGCGATGAATGCGCGTCGAATTTTCTGCCCCCGCTCGGTTCGAATCGGAATGTTTTGGAGGTTTGGATCACTACTCGATAGGCGACCCGTAGCAGTGACGGTTTGGTGAAATCCCGCGTGAATTTTTCCCGTCTTCGGATCCTTCATTGTAGGAAGAGGTTCGACGTAGGTCCCCATGAGTTTCGCGATCTCACGGTGCTGGATGATGAGGCGCGGGACTTCGTGCATCGGTGCAAGGACGGCAAGTACGGATGCATCGGTAGAAAAGCCGGTTTTTGTTTTCGTCTGGGGTGGGAGTTTTAATTCATTAAAGAGAAGCTCGGCGAGTTGCTTCGGGCTATTTAAATTAATCGGGCCTTTTGTAAACTTTTGGATCTTCGCATCGATCAGGACGAGTTCAGCTGAAAAATCTTTCGCAACCGTCTTAAGCCAAGCCGCATCGATCGAGACACCAGCGCGCTCCATCCTCCCAATCACCTGAACGAGGGGCAGATCCACTTCGGCAAATACGCGCATCAGTCCTGCCGACTGGATCTTAGGCTTCATCGCTTTCCAGAGATTTAGAGAAACCCATGCATCCTCAGCCGAGTACCGTGTCGCTACATCGATCGGAATCAGATCAAACGGAACCTGGTCTTTTCCTTTTCCGCACACCTGCTCGTAGGTCAGTGTTTGGTAATTTAGATGCTTCGCCGCCACCGTTTCTAAATTATGTCGCCCCTCCGGATCGATCACATAATCGGCAACCATCGTGTCGGCCCCGATCCCGTCAGCAAAAATTCCGTGCTCAGCTAGAACAGAAAAGTCGTACTTTAAATTATGTCCAACTTTCTTCTGCCGAGGGTCTTCTAAGATCGGCTTAAGCTTTCCCATCACGTAATCTTCAGGGAGCTGTTCAATATTCGATCCTCGGTGCCCGACCGGAATGTAATAACCCTTCGTTACGGAAGGAGCGATTGCGATTCCTACGAGGTGGGCTTCGCGAGGATTCAGCGAAGTCGTTTCTAGATCGAATCCGAACTCGTCTGTTTTCGCGAGAACTTTTAGGAGTGATTCGAACTGATCTTTATTTAAAATCGATTCGAAAGTTTTATCCGTTGCTTTTAGCGTCGGTATTTCTGGATATTTATCGACGTAATGGGTGGCGCCTATAGATGCGCCATTGGTCGATGAGCCGTTGCTTGTCTTTGTCGACCCTGCATCTGAGAAATCGAATTCATCAATGCTCGAAGAGCTTGGTGCTAAAGACACCGCAGCCTTCGGCTGCGAGCCTCCCGCCCACTTATCTCGAAGTGTGCGAAGATCGAGTTCCTCTAAAAGCGCGAGCGCATCTTCCCCTACCTTAACGACACCGTCCTTAAACGGAACGAGCATCCCATGGAGATCTGCTTTTACTGAAGCAACATCGATCAGAGTCGCGAGTTTCTGCGAAAGATAAGCATCTGCCTCATTCGCTGCGATCGTTTCGCATTTCTTTCCTTTAATTTTTCCAGCCTTAGCAGCCGCAAGAACACCTTCAAGCGTCCCGAATTCTTTTAATAAATCCACAGCCCCCTTAGGTCCGATCGAAGGTACGCCTGGAATATTATCCGAAGAATCACCTACGAGTGCTAGATAGTCTCGAACCTGATTCGGCTTCACGCCGAATTTTTCTTCGACTTCCTTCTCACCGTAATCAACACCCTTCATCGTGTCCCATGCCCGAACCTTCGGAGTCACAAGCTGCATGAGATCCTTATCGCCTGTAACGATAACGACTTCGTGCTTCGGGTTTTCTGCGATCCATCGATGAGTCAGCGTCCCGATTAAATCATCGGCCTCGACCCCACTTACCCGAACAGAATGGAGCCCCATTTTTTTTATCAGATCCTCGATCCGGTCAAACTGAGGAATCAGATCATCCGGTGGCGCCGAGCGGTTCGCTTTATATTCGGTATAAACTTCTTTTCGAAACGAGGGTTCCTTCGAATCATAAACGATCGAAAGATATTTCGGATTTGCTTCTTCGAGGAGTCGGGCCAGCATCGTCGCGACACCGTAAACGGCGTTTGTCGGCTCTCCTCTTTTATTCGAGAGGCTCCGGATTGCGAAAAATGCGCGGAAAATAAATGAGGAAACGTCGACGAGAAAAAGGGTGTTTTCACGGGACTCAGGCGAAAGCTTTTTCATTAAAGAGCCACGACTTCTGTATCGCCCATCACATCGCCGAGCCGCTGCCCTCGCGGTGCACGGACGAGGAGGTAAATCTCAACGATCATGAGAGGTAGGCCGATGAGAGCTAGAATGGCCCAACCCCAAATCGGAATGAGCGCAAAAAAAGTCGCTAAGCCTACTGGTGTGTTCCGCAAAACCGAATCTCGGAAACTGAGTTTTACTCGTCCCTCGCGAGAAGCGCCGGGTTTAGTCGAGAGCACTCGAAGTCTGAAAATTTTTTTTCCAAAACTCTGTCCTTCAAACCCTTTTAAGGGAATCGAATCGGCAAAAAGAGAATAAATGAAGCCAACCAGAGGCCCGAGCGGATAAATCACAATGAGCGAAGCAACCATTACGATCAGAAGATCGATAAATTTAGCGGCGACTCTTCGTGAGGGGTTTGCGCGTGTTGTTTCCGTCATAATTTTAAAAAGAACCGATCGAGGAGGTCGACGAGACTATGAAACGCGAAAATATGGGACTCCTGGATTCGTGAAGAATTTTTTCCAGCGCTTACATTAATAGAGATGTCGGAAAGGGGCTTTAGTTTTCCACCCGTTCCACCAGTCAAGGAAATCACCGTCGAACCAATCTTCCGTGCCTCTTCGACTGCGAGTAAGACGTTCTTAGAATTTCCAGACGTCGAAATCGCTAAAACGATGTCCTCTTTTTTCGCGAGGGCTTGAATCTGTTTCGAAAAAACCACGTCGTAACCAAAATCATTTCCGATTGCGGTTAAATTCGATGAGTCCGTCGTGAGTGCGATCGCTGGAAGCGGACGGCGATCGACGAGCATGCGCCCGACCATTTCGGCGGCCATATGCTGGGCATCAGCTGCAGAACCCCCGTTGCCGAAAATGAGGATCTTCCCCCCACCATTCACAGCCTTACCCATCGCGGCTGAGCCCTGAATAAGCGCCGCGGCATTTTCAGAGAAAAAAGTGCGTTTAATCGCAATAGATTCCTCGAAGGTTTCATTCAGGTAAGACTCTGGAGTCGACACTTTCATTTTCCGCTTCCTCTGTATATTCTGACGTTAACAAAAACAGACGCCCCGAGGGAGCGAAAAATGGCTAATTCAAAGAACGTTCACGAAGCAACAGATGGTAACTTTAACACTGACGTCGCAGGAAACTCCGGCCTTTCCATGGTCGATTTCTGGGCTGAGTGGTGTGGACCATGTCGGATGCTTGGGCCTGTGATTGAGGGTTTAGCTGATGAATACGTCGGAAAAGTGAAAGTTTTTAAAATGAACGTCGATCATAACCCTGAAACGCCGACTAAATTTCACATTCGCGGAATTCCGACGGTGATCTTCTTCAAGAATGGTCAGCCGGTAGATCAGCTCGTCGGAAATCAGCCGAAAGACATGATTATCCAGACGATCGAAAAGCATCTTTAAATGGGTTGACTCTCGCATTTCGTCCGCTATCCTTAAGGTAAGCAGTTGATATCTCATGTTGAATAGGTTGTGACGCATATAGCTAGTCACAGCTTGTTTGACCCCTCAGGACGAGGGTTTTAGCAGTCGCCGCGCGAGTCGGCGACAAGGAGAAGAAAGTCCATGGAATCACAGGGCTTCATTGGCGGAATTATTCATGCGTTTCAAATCAGTCCCTACACAGTCACCCCGATCTTCATTTGCTTCGCGGTCGCTGTGGCTTTCGTTATTGAGCGGTATCTAACCCTTTTTACGAAACTGAATATTGATGGCGCTTCATTCATGTTTGAAGTCCAGAAGTACGTCCTAGCGAACGACTTAGATG
>JBGSHQ010000414.1:0-27193 GCA_041752095.1 Bdellovibrionia bacterium | reverse complement strand
GGCCGATAAAATTTACCATCTCGGGTAAAGCCATAAGACGGTCTATCTAAAATTCGTTCGAGAAACGGCGTAGTAGATTGTTGGTTTTCCATCAATTCTCATACTCGTGTTATGGGCATCAGATGTCAAAAAGTTTAGCCTTTACTGACCGCCTGATAAACACTTCTGACTGCAGTTTCAGCCTTAGTTGCTATAGCCTGTGCTCCAATACAATCTGAAGACGAAAAAGATTCTAGATACTGAATTTTCAGGCGAATAGGAGGGTTTGTGAAAAGTCTAACGAGGTGCGTAAGAATAGAGATTTCACCATAAAGAAAGATCTGATCACGATTTTTCCGATTTAAAGGTTCGTCGCCTATCGTTTCGTACTGTAGACAGACGGGAGTGATTTCAACATTCGGTAAATTCATCACTGAATGGAGTAGTCCATTTCGAAACCGAAGAACTTCTTCCCCATTTCCGCTCGTTGCCTCTGGAAAGAGGATAACGGTCCTTCCATCATTTAAGGCATTTTTAATTCGCTCAAGCTCGAGTAATCGTTCGCTCCGATGTCTTCTTTCGACATAGAGTGAACCACTCATCCGTACGAGAGTACCAATGAGGGGTGCTTCAGCCATTTCTTTACTCGTTATAAATACGGCGTCTTCAAGAGTCGCTAGAGCAATGATATCGAGCACTGAAAAATGATTTGCAAGCAGAAGCCTTCCGCCTGGTTTTAAAGGGTTCGATCTATTTCCATTCACTTCAATTTTAAGGCCTAGAGAATTTGCTAAGGATTTAGCCACTCGGCGATTCGTTTTTAGCTTTAAAGTAAGTCGTTCGAATGGATTTTTTTTGAAATAGGGAAAAATACTGAAAAACAAATAAGACTCGAGGTGGACGATTGAACTGAAGGTCCTAATCGGATTCATCCAAAAAATTTACGCTTAAATAATGGCGAAAGCGAGTCGCGATCGAGAATTGTAAAAAAATCGATGCATTGGAATTCCCGGTCCACAGCAGGAGTAGGACCGATTTTTGCTCCAGCTTTAAGGTAAGTCAGAAGCAGTGGTGGCAGAACAGGAAGATCGCTAGTAGAAGCGGTGGTTGTTAGATCGACACCATGCTCTTCGGGTCGATAGCCGTGTTTCGGATAAATTCCCAGTGTCTCTTCCGTTTGACCGGTAGCCTTTATGACCTGGGTCGCCCCTCGTATATCCTCGGGTTTTATGACTTGAACACTCGAGCAGCCGAGAAGCCATCGGGTTTCAGTTATTTTCATGTATTCAGCAATTGCTCGCCAAAGGAGTTGGATGACTGCACCGTTCCGATGATCGGGTTCGATGCACGCTCTTCCTAGCTCAAGTTTAACACCAGGAAGTTGTTTTACTTTATCGAGAGAAAATTCGGCATCAGAGTAAAAGGTATCAAAAAAATGGGATGAGAGAAGTCGATAGGTTCCAACGGGCTTCTGTGTAGCTCGTGAAATGATCATCAGGTGGTCACACATGAGATCGATTTGGTCGAGTTCTATACGAAAGAGCTTTCGTTTACCCTGAAGTTCTTTCATGAAAACGAGATGGCGAAGTTTTAAGATGGCGTCTATCTCATCAGCGTCTGTTGCGGTTTTAACGATGTACTGATCCGTTTCGAAATCAATATTCACTTTCCGAGTGTAGGAACGTAAAAACCGAGATCGAATGAGATGAGAGGTGAGAGCGAGATGTTCAAACCCGTTCTTAATCCGACTTTTTGCTGTATAGATCATATGCCTTCATCATGAAGGCTATTTGTCAGAGGACTGTCAGGGTTCGTTTAAGGATTGAATAAGTTATTTAGATGGATTCGACCAACGTGGAGACACACAGTCACCGAGCCCATAAGTCATTCGCTTAACAAAAGTACCATCAACATTCATGACATAAATGTTTTTGCTACTGGCTCGGTTCGAACTAAAAACCACAAAATTTCCATCCGGACTGAATGATGGGTCTTCGTTGTTTCCTTGGCTTTTAGTCAGTCGCTCTATATTCGTTCCATCGGGATTCATTAAGAAAATATCAAATCGGCCATCAATCCACCCTGCGAATGATATTTTGTTGTTCTGGGGTGACCACGAGGGTGTCGCATTATAACTTCCTGCGAAAGTAAGTCTTCGCACATCTGTGCCATCAGAGTTCATTCGATAAATCATTGCTGCCCCGGCTCGATTCGAAACGAATGAAAGGTGCTTTCCATCGGGTGCCCAGTTTGGATCAACATCAACACCTGGGTTATTCGTGAGTCGAGTCACGCTTTTCGACTCGGGATCGAAAATAAAAATTTCAGGATTACCAAGAAAACTCATCGTAAGAGCAATTTTTTTCCCATCAGGATTATAATGGGCGCCACTGTTAATTCCCATTCGATCTGAGAGGAGTTTTATTTTACTCGTGTTAAAATCAAATTCGTACAGGTTCTGATTTTTTACATTTCTCTTATTTTTTGCGATCAATGAATATGCGATTTTACTGCCATCAGGACTCCAAGCAGGTGAAAGCGTTACCGAACGATGATGAGTGATTTGCCTGGAGTTCGATCCATCGAAATCCATAGTGTAGATTTCTTTTTTTCCTGTTCGATCACAAACCATTGCAATTTTTGTTAGAAAAATTCCAGGTAGTCCTGTGATCGCTTTAACAATATCATTCGCGATCGTGTGACCGAGCGTTTTGATGTCACCCAGAGTTGCAATATAGCGTTTTGTGAGTACGGCGTTACCTGTGCTGACATTATAGAGATAAGCTTCGAGCGTAAGTCCATTCTCAGAAGGCTTCGCGACCGCCTTCATTACAAATTCCGTTTGAATCGAACTCCAGTTCGTCATTTGGAATGTGCCGGGTTCTACTCCTGAAGAAGGATCGATGTAGGCTTTAGAGTCCATCACCTGGAAAGAATCCATATAAAGTAGATCCGCTCGAATGGTTTCAAGCGTTTTTTCACTCGCAACTTTTAAATTTGGAGGACCGCTAAAAAGTGGAAGTGCAATAATGGTTTTCCGAGTTTTTGCCTGTCCAACTGCGATGTAGTTACCTGAGGTTCCTTCCTCAGAACGCGCACTCGTCGCACTAATCATGGAAAGCATACCTAGGATGATGAATGTTCTTTTCATGTTATGATCATCTCTATTTTTTAGGAGGTATTAAAGCGGGAAACCAACCATAATCCCATTTTCTGAAAGAGACTGGAGTAATTCTTTTGGGGGGCGTGGAAGGGGCTGGGCATCACGCAGTGTCGCTAAAATCGCCTCGTCAAACTGCTGATTGCCTGATGTCTTCACGAACTTAGCAGAAAGAATGCGTCCCGCTGGGTCAATTCGGATGTGAACTTGGGCGACGAGCTTTTGGCGCGCTAACCAAGGTGGAAGCGACCAACTCTCAGAAAGTGAATCGCGGAGTAAATCTAGATAGCCAGACTGAGCCGATTCTCGTGCATCGCCGTTTAGGCTTGAACCTGCAGAAACTTGATTTCCTTTAATGACAACCGGAGCTTCTTCTTCTTCTTCGGCATCTCGGCTTTTGAGTTTCTCAAGCGCTCGAATGCGAGCAAGGGCGGACTGAAGTTTATGATCGCGAGGCTTTTCCTTAGTTTTTTCAATCTTCGTTGGTTTTAAAACCATTTCATCTGGATTTACTTCTATGGGTTTAGCTTCAACAGGGGTGTTGGGTTGGGTTTTAATATTTTCAGGAATTTTTTTTGGAACTTGAGAGAGGTCTTTTTTAAGAATGTCAGGAAGACCTACCATATCGACACGCAGGGAGGGCGGGAGAAGGATCGGATCAGATGGGAAAACTAAGCTTTTCAAAATAATAAAGAGCGCCAATGCTCCATGAGCAAAGAGTGACCACTTTACAGACTTGCCGAGTTGATCGCCTCTGATCGATTCCATTAGAGTCGTGCATTCGGGTCAGCGGGTTCAGTAACCAGACCGACTCGAGTGATCCCTGCTTGTTTAACTTCTGCCATCACTTGCGCAATGAAGCCGTACGCTAACCCTTGATCGGCTTGAATGAAGATCTGAATATCGGGTTTTGCTTTTGAAATAGCAGTGAGACGAGTTCTTAGGGTGCCCTCAGCGAGTGCGTTTCCATTTAGAGTTACTTTTTTTGAACGATCGACGACTAAAACCATCTGATCAGGGATCTCTCCCATTGTGGGTGCATTTGCTTTAGGTAAATCGACTTGGATTCCCTGTTGCATCAGTGGAGCGGAAATCATGAATACAATGAGTAAAACAAGCATCACATCGACAAGCGGTGTGACATTAATTTCAGAAAGCGCAGTCTGAGTTTTATTGGGTTGAAATCCCATTTAAACCTCCCGATTAATCTGACTCCGGCGAACGATATTTAGAAAGTCTTGATTAAACCCATCAATATCCAGAGCCACTCTTTTAATTTGATTGAGAAAATAGTTGTAGAAAATCGCAGCTGGAATTGCAGCTCCGATACCCGCAGCAGTTGCAATTAATGCTTCCGAAATTCCTGGAGCAACGACCGCAAGGCTTGCAGCACCAGAAGCCCCAATTCTTTGGAATGAGGTCATGATCCCCCACACGGTTCCGAATAATCCAATAAAGGGTGCAGCGCTTGCAGTAGTCGCAAGCCAGGTAACATTTTTTTCGAGAAGAGCAATTTCGTCATTCGATGCACGAGAAAGTGAGCGACCAACGTTTTCAACTTCAAGTCCAACGAATAGAGGATCCTTAGTGCTAGGTAGTTTTCGCAGTTCTTTCATTCCGGAACGAAAAACGGCAGCGATGGGCGATTTGGCGTACTGATCGATGCTGAGAAATATATCGTCCATGCTTTTTGACTGCCAAAAAAACTCTAAAAAGTGAACATTACTGTTTTGAGCAATTTTAATTGACTTCCATTTTGCAAAAATAACAGCCCAACACAAAATAGAAATTGTTAAAAGACAGAGTAAAACAAGTTTACCCATGAGTCCTGCACTCAAGATAAGATCAACGATACTCAGGGACATGGCATGTGGGGTATTGGTTTGCATAGGTCTTTATCTTATCTCTGCTGGTCGAAGTGGCCAAAGTGATTTCTTCTCTCTGAAGTAATTCCAGAGTATGTCAAAAAGCAGTAATGCTTGGATAGTCATGCTACTCAGGGGTCCACCGAGTCCCCCCGTTAAGAGACGTATAGTCGTCGACTCAAGATCTCGTTGAATATCGTACTGAAGTAAAAGAATTCCTTGGGCTTCATTTCCAAAGATGGGAAGGCTGAAGCCGCAGTGAGCAACGATTAAAAATCCAGCAACGATGCCCGCGCCTTCTGTAAATCCCCGATGGAGATAGGATCGAAGACCCAGTGCCGTTCCCAGTAGTCCAAGTGTAAGAATGTGAGCAAATCCCAGATGGAAGAGCATCTGCTTTGAAAGTGAATAAAAGAGTGCACTGAGTAAAATTACTCGGAGTGGGTGGGATTGATCGCGAAGGAGATTCATGAATCTCCCTCGAAAAATAAATTCGTCGATGTAGACCATTAAAAGTATCGATAATGCTCTGAAGATAAGCCCTGGTACAGCTAAGCCCGGTGTATCGTTCTGAATAAAAAACCCGATATATTTATAATATCCGGCACTGAGAGCCACAAAGGCGAACAGGCACGCAAAAACAGCCCCTCGAAGAAATCCGGGATAGAACAGCATTTCAATTTGATTTGAAGTAATGACTTCAGATCGTGAAACGGTTGCGATGGGATTCATTTGAGTCAGGAAATAAATAAATGAAAGACACCCAATACCCACGACTAATATTTGGTTTTTGTTAGTGGTTTCGGAAATTTCAGGAAATGGGGAACCCGACCGTGCCATGAAGTATACGGAAAGAGAGAGCAGCATGAGTCGAAATGCTGAATTCCATCCTAAATAGGAGAGTATAAGAATGAGTGCTTTCCGCATGAGAAACTATTATCGCGAATCTAAGCTGACCGTGCAATCCTAGTCCTCGTCAAATAAATGACACCTGTTGATCCTGTGAGTTTATGGTAAACTTTTTGCCGGGAGAATCAGGATGATTCAGCTTCAAATGCTCTCTAAAGGATATGCAGAGCGAAAACGGGTACTCGATCAAGTTTCACTCACGCTAAAAAAAGGTGACTTCGTTTATGTGCTGGGCGGCACAGGAGCAGGTAAGTCGACACTACTGCGGATGATTGCCACAGAGGAATTTCCATCAGAAGGAAAAATTTCACTCTTCGGTTACGATCTCGCTACTGCGAACGCTTCCACACTCCAAGCGATTCGAAGATCTATAGGTTATGTTCCTCAGAATGTTCGATTAATTTCTGATTTTACGGTGTTCGAGAATGTTGCACTTGGGGTTTCTCTCGCTGGTGCAAGAGTCCTTCGTGCAGAAGTTCGAGCAAAAATTTATGAGTTACTCGATCGTTTATCTTTAATGAATCTTCGGGATACCCCCGCTAGTAAATTATCAGGCGGAGAAGCCCAGCGTGTAGCCATTGCGAGGGCATTAGCACGGGGCCCAGAACTCATTATTGCTGATGAACCAACTGGAGCGCAGGACTTTCAGAATACTTGGAATGTAATGGATATTCTCCAACGGGCGAATATTTCTGGAACTACGCTAGTACTAGCGACTCATGATCGAGAAATCGTAAGAAAACTTCGCAAGCGTTGTGCAATTCTCAGCCATGGAAAATTAATGATCGAGGAGGCTTTGTGTTCGCTTTAAAACTTGCCTTTCGACCCTGGAAATTACAACCTCTGAGCCAGTTACTCACATTCATAACGCTTACTACTTTACTCTTATTAGCTGGGTTTTTTGGTTCTCTCACATTGAGTCTTCCAGAAATTCGTAAACGACTTGATGGAGATCATGTTGCGAGTGTTTTTATTGATCCCGCACTCGAAACCTCGAACTTACGGCCGATCCAGGATCAGATTCATCTCTCTCTAGGGTCAAGTCCGGTGAGTGTCGAGTTTATTGACTCCGATACATTTTTAGAGACCATTCGAACAACACAGCCTGAACTTGCAAAAGAAGTAGCAGCACTGGGAGGTGAAAAAGAATGGGTCGCTCCTAAATTTTTCTCACTCAGAGGAACGCTCAATGAATCGATTATCGAATCCCTCAGGTTGATACCTGGCGTTGAAGCGGTTTCGTTTTCTGGAAAACGATTTAAACCCATTCTTGAGAACATTGCTGCAATCGAGTGGTTAAGCCGCGTTCTTTTTGGTGCAATTCTATTGGCAATGGTTGCAATTCTAACTTTACTTGGGCGATTAAACGCTTCGATCTTTCATGAAGCGGAAGGAATTGTTGCTCAAATGGGTGGAACAGATGCCCAAGCCCGTTTTCCTTCTCGACTGAATCCAATTCTACTAGCGGGAGGTGCGGGAGTACTATCCTCACTCATCCTCTTAAAATTAAATCCATGGTTCATCGCAAAAATGGTTTCACTTTCACCTTATTTGCGCGGCATGGAGAGTGTTACCGGTCCCACGACTTTAGCCCTGTTGGGTCTGGGTTTTATGATTGGGGTATTAGCGACTTTAGTAGGTCCAACTGCAGGAATTAAAACGTGATGATCGCCCTTCTGGCTATCCTGAGCGCGTTTACATTTCCAGGAGCTGTAGCCTCTATTCCAAAACGCACCTTGATATCGAATTCAAATATGAATGATCGGTTAGCTCGAGTTCGATCAGAAGTCGTTAATCTCGAGCAAAACTTAATTGATTCACTCAAAAAAAATAAACAAGCAAAAGAGAATCTTGGAAAAATTCAGAGCCTCATTCTTCTCCAAAAAGAAGAACGTGTTTTAGGCGCTAATCGAACTCGGGAGCTTGAAGAAACTGTAAAAGACCTTGAATCCAGACGGGGAGTGATTCGGGAGAGAGTAAAAATCGAACGGGATTCGATTCGAAAGGAACTCCGTGATTTATCCGTTTCGGCCTATTCACTACCTGAGTCGAGTAGTGCGATCGAAAATGAGAAGCTCGATCAACCCAAGTCTCACCTCATTCGCCGGATGGTACAGCAAGGTGTGCGTGAAATTGATGCTTTACGAGCCGACTTAGAAGATGCAGATCGACTTGAAGCCCGTATTGTCTCCGAAAAAGGTGAACTCGAAGCCATGATCCATGAAATGGCTGAGAGTGAAGGAATTTTAGAGTTAAATCGTCAGCTCCAGATCGATCTCATCAAAAGAAATCGAGATGATCGAGTTTCACAACTGGAGAATTGGAGAAAGTTAAAAACAGCCGAAGCCCAGGTTTCTGATCTGATTCATAATTTTAATGCTCGAATGGAAGTCCAAGAGGCGACACGAGCAGAGCGTGCTGCAAGTAAGGCAATGGCTGTGATGGCGGACTCCGTTTTTTCGAGAGCAAAGGGCCGACTTCCTTTTCCAGTTCAGGGTAAAATTATGACACAGTTTGGAAAAGTATTCGATGCGGCATCTGGTCTTACCGTTTTTAAAAAGGGGATAGAAATTGGAGTGACGCGTGGAAGTGATATTCAGGCGATATCACCTGGAAAAGTAGTCTACTCAGGAGAACTTCCCACTTATGGTCGTTTAGCAATTATCGATCACGGAGATCATTTTTATTCGATTTGTAGTGGTTTAGGCGGAGTTGATAAAAAAGTCGGCGAATTTGTGGCGCTGGGTGAAAAAATTGGCGTATCTGATTCGTCAGGCAATAATGTTTATTTTGAGATTCGAGCTCGAAACATTCCTGTCGACCCCCTTCAATGGATTGCAGCAACCCACTAACTCACTTATTCTAATTACTATGGCCAACTTTTTCTCTACAGCCTCATTCATTGCTTTGTCACTCTGCTCTGTCGCGTATGGCGATATTAAAAAGGGGGATGAGGATAAAAAGCCTGAAGAAAAAAAATCCGAAGCGAAGCTCACACGTGAAAAATATGAAAGTTTAGAGCTATTCCAAAAGATCTATCAATTTATCCAGTCTAACTATGTTGATCCTGTAGGTGACAAACAGCTCATCGATGGAGCTATTAAAGGCATGATGGAAACATTAGACCCTCACTCTGCATTTTTAAGCGCGGAAGTTTATCGCGAGATGAAAACGGACACGAGTGGACGATTCGGAGGATTGGGTATCGAAATCGGAATAAAAAATGATTCGATTGTTGTTGTGGCTCCGATGGAAGATACCCCAGCTTGGCGTGCAGGTATAAAATCCGGCGATCGAATTTTAAAAATTAATGGCGAATCCATTAAGGGACTCACGCTAGTCGATACCGTTGCAAAGATGCGTGGAAAAAAAGGTGACACCGTGACCATGAGTCTTGGACGGGAAGGAGTAGAAAAACCGATCGAAGTTAAATTAAAAAGAGAAACGATCAAAATCCAAGCTGTAAAGTCCGAGGATCTCGGATCTGGATTTGGATATATTCGACTCGCAAGTTTTAGTGAAGATGCGGGACGAGATATTCGTAGGGCTTTAGAAAAACTAGAAAACGGTTCGAAATTAAAAGGTCTTGTTTTTGATCTTCGAATGAATCCAGGTGGATTACTCGACCAAGCTGTCGATGTTGCCTCTCTGTTTATGGAAGAAGGCGTAATCGTTTCGACGATCGGTCGTGATCCTGCACAAAAGGAAGTTCGCTATGCTAAAAAGGGTTGGGCTCGCAAAGATCTTCCTGTAGCAGTGTTGGTGAATTCGGGTTCTGCTTCGGCTTCGGAGATTGTTGCCGGTGCCCTTCAAGACTCACATCGTGCTGTAGTTATGGGTCAGCCTACGTTTGGTAAAGGTTCCGTACAGACTGTTGTTGATCTTGGAAACGACATGGGTCTGAAAGTAACGATCGCTCGTTATTATACTCCTTCAGGAAAAAGTATTCAGGAGAAGGGTATCATCCCCGATATTATTCTCGATGACTACGATCCCAAGATATTAGCAGCAGCAAAAAAACGAAAAGAAACTTTTCGCGAACGTGACCTGCGTCGCCATTTAAAGAACCCAGAGCGTGCAGAGACTGAGGCAGCAGAGGTTAAAGAAGTATTGAAAGACGATGAACCGAACCGCGTTAACCCTAAAGATGATGAGCAAGTGAAACAAGCTGTTAATTATCTGAAGTCGTTTGAATTATTTAAGAAGGTAGGACAAGCTCCTTCTCAGAATGGATCAGGCTGATCGCCCGCTATCAATCACTGAACTCACTGCAAAAATTAAGGGCATTCTTGAGCCCGCTTTCTATGATGTTTGGGTTCAAGGTGAAGTATCTAACCTTCGACCCGCAACCTCAGGACATCTCTATTTTTCATTAAAGGATGCGGGCAGCGCAATTTCTGCGGCGATGTTTGGAGCCGGTGGAAAAAAGCGACTGTCGTTCGATTTAAAGGATGGTCTCCAAGTCCTTTGTAAAGGAAAAATTTCCGTATATGCTCCACGCGGAAATTATCAATTTATTATTGATCAGATCGAACCTCTTGGAGCAGGAGCCCTGCAGGTTGCCTTCGAACAACTGAAGGCAAAGCTAACAGCGGAAGGGATTTTTGATCCATCTAAGAAATTGGGATTACCTCCTTTTCCAAAAAAAATTGCGGTGATCACATCACCCAGTGGCGCGGCAATTCGAGATATTTTAAATATTCTGAAGAGAAGAGCGCCCCATCTTGAAGTCCTTGTCGTACCCGCAGTAGTCCAAGGTGAGGAGGCTCCTCGTCAGTTAATTCGTGGAATAGAAGCTGTAAACCGATTTAAGCTAGCAGAAATTATTATTTTAGCGCGCGGAGGAGGCAGTATAGAAGACCTCTGGAGTTTTAATGATGAAACGCTTGCACGCGCAATCTTTGCTTCTGAACTTCCTATTATTTCTGCTGTTGGTCACGAAATCGATTTCACGATTTCTGATTTTGTTTCAGATTTAAGAGCCCCAACTCCTTCTGCGGCTGCTGAAATTGTATCCGGGCATTGGATGGATGTTTTCCGTCAAATTCAAGTCTCTGGGGAACGAATGCGATCGGTGATTCTGCGAGACCTTCAATCACGCAAAAACCTTCTATCGCATCTTTCAGCACGCGTGATCAGCCCACTCGATAAACTCCGTGAACAAATGCAACGAATCGACGAATGGTCGAGTCGAATGGAAAGATCGATTCATCAGGTGGTCGAACGACGGAGGTTGGCTTTTGGACAGGTCACAGGTAAACTTGAAGCACTCTCGCCGCTTAAAGTTCTCGACCGAGGATATTCGATTTCCCGGAACGAAAATGGAAAAGTACTTCGAAGTCGAACTGATGCAAAATCGGGAGAAAAATTTCAGGTGGTTTTTTCTGATGGCGAAGCAAAAGCAAAATTTATTTAAGAGTCGATTCATTGTAACCGCAGCGTGTAGTTTTACATTTTTCATTTCATTGGGATGTAAAAGTGTAGAGCCGGGGTTAATTGAAAATAAGATACCATCTCCGTTCGAGTTAAAAAGTGTAAAATCTACATTTGATATTTCTTTATCATCGAACGAAGTTCCCGATGGCACCCTTCTTTTTGTTGTTCTACGTCCTCTTGTGACGGTTGATCTATCTAAAATTAAAATTAAATTCGAAAATGAAGAATTTCCATTTTTTAAAATTAATGACGACGCAAAAGAATATGGGTCACTTGTGGTCGTACCTTTTAATTCAAAACCCCGAAAAACAACTGTCGATATTTCTTGGGAGCTAGACTCTAAAAAGGAGACAGCTTCGATTCCTGTCGATGTCATCGATGGACATTATAAGTCTGAAACACTGAGTGTGGATGAAAAGAAGGTAACTCCGCCAAAAAAAGTAATGAAAAGGATTATGAAGGAGCAAAAGGAAATCGGAGCTATTTATAAAACGATTACACCAGAAAAAATGTGGTCGACCTCTTTTCAATTTCCACTAGATACGGAACTTACTTCACCCTTTGGAACGAAACGCGTTTATAACGGACACATGAATGGCTTTCATCAGGGGCTAGACTTCAGAGCACGAACCCCGATTCCTATCCAGGCCCCTGAAAATGCAAGAGTTGCACTCGCAAAAGATCTCTACTTTACAGGTAATACCGTGATTCTGGATCACGGGTTCGGTCTTTTTACGATTTATGGTCATATGAGTAAACTCAGTGTAAAAGCAGAAGAGCGTGTAAAAAAAGCACAAATTATTGGACTTACAGGTGCCTCTGGACGAGCCACAGGTCCCCATCTTCATTGGGGGGCTGTCTTGCTTCGACAAAAGTTTAACCCTTTAGATCTGAAAAGGGTTCTGCGCTAAATCGATATCCTGCACCACGAACAGTAAGAAAATGCTTTGGTTCGTCCGGATTAATTTCGAAAACTTTTCGAAGTCGACCTAGAAAATAATCGGTTGTTCGTGTTTTTGGAAGAAATCGAAACCCCCAGACTTCTTTTAAGAGAACTTCTCGAGAAACGATGGCGCCAGAAGCTTGAATCAGATGGGTCGCGAGTTTATATTCAAGCGGTGTGAGTTCAACCCATCCTTTAGGACCAAAAACACGCAGCCGAGTTTCATCGAGCGACCATAAGGACTCACTTTTTTTACTGACCGATTTTTTAAGGGCTAGGGCAGAGTCTTTGCGCCGCGCAAGCGCTTTAATTCGTGCGGCAAGTTCCTCCCAGTGAAACGGCTTAGGAAGGTAATCATCCGCTCCTGATTCAAGTCCTTCGACTCGCTCGTCGATTTCACCTTTCGCAGTCAAGCAGAGGATAAGGCCTTGATAGCTTTCACTTCGAAGCTCTTCACATAGCCTAAGTCCGTCGCCGTCTGGAAGATTACGATCTAAGATGAGCAGTTCGAATTTTTCTTTTTTCAGAATTTCGCGTGCTTGGTCGATGGTGGTGGCATGAAATAGAGTTGAAACTTTAAGCCGTCCCAGTGCAATTTTAAGCGTCTCAGCGAGCGCATGTTCATCTTCGACGAGAAGGACGGATTCGAAGGTTGCATTCATACTAAACTTTTTCCGGAGAGGGTAAAGGTAGCTCCTTTTTGGTGGCCTAAACTATCTGCCTTAATTTTAATTTTCATTCGTTTACAAGCTGCTTTAGCAAGGTACAGACCTAATCCAGTCCCGGAAATAGAATAGGGAGCTGAATGCCTCGCACGATAAAAGCGTTTAAATATTTTTTTTGATTCTGATGGATCAAATCCAAATCCTTGGTCTTGGAAAGAAAGACTCCAACGCTTTCCATCCCGCAGGGAGGTGATCCTTAAATGGGGACGGCCGATCGAAAATTTTCTCGCATTTTCAATTAAGTTTAAGCAAACAAGATCAAGCATTTTTGGATCAACGTACACTCCCTCAGGAAGTGGGGCGCCTTCACGAAGAATAATAGCGTCGTTGCCAAGTAGAATTTTCCATTCTATAATTTTCTGATTAATCCAATTTTCTAGATTGATTTTAGTTTTTTTAGATTTTACGGATTTTGCGTCCCATCGCGCGGCTTCTAGAAGAGTTTCAACTTCAGTTCGCAAACGGTTGAGTTCGATTTCGTGAGATTTCCAAAGTTGATCGCGTTCAGAGGGAAGTAAATCAGGTTGCTTTAATAGTGAAGAAGAAAGCTCTAGTGTTGCGATTGGCGTTTTAAGTTCATGTGTAATGGCCGCCAAGAATTCTGACTGGAGTTGATTTAATCGCATCTCCTGAGTGAGGCGAGTAAAAAGGAGTATGAATCCCGCAAGGATAACAATAAAGCCCAGTGTCCCGAGAACAGGTTCAAGAAGAGCCTTTCGATCCGATAAAATCAGAAGGATATTAAACCGAGTTGCAAGAGTCGCCAAAAGGCCAATGATTAGAATCAAGAATAGAAGCCAAAACCAGCCTCGGTTAGTCATGCCCCTACGAAACCTGATTTTCTTTACATAAACAAGTCTAACCCGTCATACTGAGGTTCTAATGCTTGAAAAGAAAAAGGTTATTTCTCATCTCATTACGTTTTTAGAAGAAGAGCTTTCGATCACGACTTCGGAAGATAAAAAACTAGAGCTTGAAAGCCTGCTAGTCATGTATCGTTTTCTGCCCTCGCGTCCCTATAATGGAGAAGATCCCATTATTCCGACTTCTTTAGTTCGACTCCAGACTGGATCAGCGACCACGTATTCATTCATTGTACCGCGTGGGGGCGGATTTATTACTGTTGTAGAAGGAACCCCCCTTCAGGTTCTTACCCCACACTCACCACTGGGTGAAGCACTCCTGGGAAAAAAGTCAGGGGACCGAGTATCAGTCGAAGTGCGTGGACAAAATCGCGAATACGTTATCATCGCCTCAGCTTAGATCTTGGAAATAAGAAGATTCGGCCTATAAATCCAACTAAGAGTACCCCTAGAAAAATTCCAGCAACCGTTAACCCTACAAAAAGCATTAGGCCGAGAAAACCACCCAGTAAAATTTTTGGAAAAAAACCTGTAGTATTCCATTGCAGTGTACGAAACCGATAAGCATTCTCTGACCGAACTTTTTCTGGGTTGGGATCGTGGAGAACCTTTCCTTCAGCATCTAGAATGATCGGTTCTTTTACGTCGGTCATTGCTTTTGTTCTAGCTGTTCAATTGGAAGAAAGGGTGCATCGGGGTTCTGATTCACAACGTAGCCAATCATGCCTTCGTGTTTAGCCGCTGCAACTTCTTTTGGATCTTCTCCTTGAAAAATAACCTTACAACGAGTTTCTCCTTCTTCTAGGATGACCTGCGAAAGAGCGGCTTTAAATAAATAAGGAGCAGGTTTTCGATATTCTTCACGTGGGGGAGTAAATATGAGCGCATCGGCAAAGTCACTCCAATCCATCGAATCTTGTGAAGGATCTCGGCTCCATGATTCCATCAGGGTCTTCTTCAGTGAGCGAACCTTCTCCTTCGAGGATGGACCCCATTTATCGGGGACGTTCGTGATCATGCCAATTCGATAACCACGGCGCTTAAGCTGTCTGACATATTCGTGCGCACCGGGAATATATTTCATTTCTTTTCCGGGATTCGAATCCACGAGTGTATTTCCCAGGTCGAAAAACATCCAAGGTCGAGTGCATGCAGTCGCACGGGTTGTGACTCGTGTCTGGATCGTAATGGAAGTGAGTACTCCAAGAATAACTGCAGTTTTTAAAAAAAGTGGGCTTTTTAAATCCATTTTATTTCTTCTTTTTAAAGCGTTTTAGAATTTCATCGGTGAGTCTGACACCAAATCCAGTGACATCTTTAGCCGAAAGTCCAAGGCCACCTTTATGGGATTCGGGTGCGAGATCGACGTGAAGCCATGGAATTTCTGGTTTTACAAAACTGGATAAAAAAGTAGCCGCATAAATGTGGTCGCAGTTGTTCGTCGTTGCGCACTGACGAACATCAGCAAAATCAGACTGGATCGAGTCCCAGTAGTCATCGCCGATAGGAAATCCCCAGACGCGTTCACCGACTGAATCCCCGGACTGTACCGCTAATTCTCTGAGGGAATCAGAATTCGAAAAAACTCCGGCGCGACGAGTGTCCAGAGATCGAATTACGGCACCGGTTAGAGTCGCGTAATCAATCACGAGGTCTGGATTTTTTTCACAAGCCATAACAAGAGTGTCTGATAGAAGCATCCGCCCTTCGGCATCGGTATCAACGACTTCGATCGAAACCCCATTCGATGCAACGACGACTTCATTCGGCTTATAGGCAGTAGGTGAAATTAAGTTTTCAGCGAGTGCGAGATATACATCGATCTCATCTTGGGTTTCATTTCGTATGAAGTGTCCAAGAGTCGCAAGTGCAACAGCCGAACCTGTCATGTCTCGATGCATTTCGAGCATGAAGTCGCCTGTTTTAATATTATAACCACCCGTATCGAAGCATACCCCCTTGCCGACGAGAGCGATTTTTCGACCGGATATTTTTTTCTTTGGTTTCCACGAAAGCTTTACGATTCCATAAAGTTCATTTGGATTCGAGCGAACAACAGCAAGAAATGCATTTGCTCCACGTTTCTCAAGCGCCTTTTGATCGAAAAATTCTAATTTTGCTCCCCATTCTTTAGCGAGTGCGCGTATCCGTACTAAGTATTTAGCAGGGGTGAGTTCGTTCGCGGGAAGTTCCGCGAGGGTTCGAACCAGATTTGCTGAGGTCGCTTGTGAAAGTGCTTGATTGAATACTTCGCTTGCCCGTGAAGACGAGAGAGGAGATTTTAATAGAAGCTCAGTGTTTTCCGCCTCCTCCTTTTTTTTCTTTCCAGCAGAAGTAGATCCCTTTTTTCCGAACTTCGGACATTCGTATTGGGATAGAATGAGTAGATTTCCAATCGCATTTAAAATGTTTTCAGCATCTTCTGACTTTACTGCTGAGAGATCGAGAGCGAGGTGTCGCGTTTTATCTCGATTAAATTCGAGTCCCTTTCGGATACCTTCATGAAGGGAGAATGTTTTAAGCCCTGGCTTATAGAAAAAGAGAGTCTCAGTTCGATCGTAAGCGGTTGGGTTTTCAGCCGACTTAATCGGCTCTCTTTCAGAAAGAGAAAAGTCAGAAAGGAGCTTCCGGGGGTAATCTTTCGATTGCTTCCATTTCGTAAGATCCTTCTCAGGTGAAAAGCGAACGATATGAATGGACTCCGAAGGCAACGGCCCTTTTGGAAAGGGTTTCAAGCTAGGATTCATGGACGCAGCTTAGAGGTCTTGGGGTAAAACTTCCAGAGCTTCCTGGTAAGGAGAAGTTGGGTCAATGACAGGTCCAGATTTCGAATATCCTTCGAGTTGGACGGGATCGATCTTATCCAAGTTGAAGGAGGTAGGAGCAGGACTGGAAGGTTGCTGAAGCTCCGCTGTAATGATGCGCGTCGAAGGTGGGATGAGCCCTTTCAGTAAGGAATGCGAAATAAAGCCCAATGGAGTGCTTTCTGGAAGAATGATGTCAGTGGGCGGCGTTTGGGAAATGGGATCAGCGGGGATCGGCGGGCTGAGCGCTTCAAAGATTTGGTAAACACGAATTCGACGAGCTTGAAACTTCTTTAAAAATTCGAACCCAATTGCCCATTTTAGCAGGTCCTTAATCTCAGGTCTTTTGCCGTACTGCATTAAATAGAGCAGAACGGCCTTATTCACGAAGTCGATTTTAATTTTGGATATGAGCGAAAGCTCGCGCTTAAAGATAGGAAAGGCGTAGGTGAGGACTTCATCTCGATCAAGCGCACCGTCACCATTTTTATCAAACTTAGTTATCATCGACTCTGCAAAATGCGGAAGACCGGCATATGAGCTGATATCGAAGTCACTGATCGGGTCATCATTATAACCTGAATTTTTCGAAGCGGCTTCGAGTGCTCTGTAGAGCCCATCTTTACCGGCTTGGTCTGCGGCCGCGTAATCATCCCGGAGCCTTGGCAGGTTAATCATCAGATCGTTGAAATTTGTTAAGAAGCGTTCGCGAACACAGTGGATGTCATACACTTCAGTTTTCAAAGGGATATTCCATCCTAGCATTGGACATGGAGTTTCTCCTTTCATGCTCGCCTTCACAATCCGACTTGAGAGATTACCCGATGAAAAGAGGAATGCCATGTAAACGGTTGTTTCCGTTAAATCCATGAGATCGTTTCCATCGCCGTTTGGCATGAAAAGATTTGCTTCACGAAATCTTTTTGCCCCGACTCCTACTTTAAGCGGATGAACCATTCCGACTGAGTAGAGGAAGGGCTTAAGGTCGAGAATGAGTTTATCTAAATCATCGCGAGTTCCAGCTTTTCCATATTGATTTGAACCCGTACCATATCCGGCGAGTAACATTTCAGAGCCGAGTTCATACCAACTCATGCGGTTTAGATTATTAATGGAATGTTTATCCAGTTTATCGAATAATATTTCGGGTGTCGATGAAGGATGCAGACCAGGATAACGGTGAGCAATGGTTATCAGTCGATCGACTTCTTGTTTACTCGTGGTAGAAAGCGATGTGGAATAATTTTTTGCACGAGTTTCGAATTTATCAGGTGTCAGGTCTTCTTTTGCGCCAGAAAAAATCGAATGAATATGGTCGTTTGCTCGAAATCCTCTTTTTACATTATCAAAAAGATATTGAATCGATCCTGCTTCGATCCCAGAATCACCCTTTGCTTGAAAAAGGCGAGAAAGTGCTGGGCGGAATGTAATAATTTTTCCGTCTGATTGGGTTTCCTTGCGTGGAGAGATGAGTGAAGCTAATCCGATTTTAAAATCATTTGCGAGTCGCGGTAGAAGGTTCGAAGGAACATTTTCGATAATCTTATTCATCTGTGAATAAGGAAGAGTATTTCCCCAAGCCGAAAGACTTGTCTTCAGTACAGAGTGTATTCGGTCAATCATTTCAATCTGAAAAGTAGAGTCGCCATCGTTATAATCGAGATAAGCGATGAAAGAGCCACCAAATTTAAAACCGAATCTTAAAATATTATTCCAGTCGGAAGCTGATATTCCACCTTCGTCTCCATGAACCAGAAGAACTTTAACTTCGAGTAAGAATCGTGCCCACTGTTTTGCTTTTAATGGATCCGTAGTTGAACTCACGACAGCAAGCTCACCGATAAACTGCTCGATCATCGCCGTAGTTAACCTAAGATTTCCATCGGTCTTTAAATAGTCAGCAAAATGATCTCCGAGTGTCGAAACCGCTTCAGCGAAAGCACCTAAATTTTTTGAGCTAGGATCCGTTTTACGATTTTTAAGGTGAGGAAGGAGGATTAAGGTTTCTGTCTTAATAAATTTTACGAGGGATCGAAATTGGTCGAGCTCTGTTTTCGCGAGGTACTGATTTGATCCACCAAAAATAGAAGCCTTTACGGAAAGCGCTCCCTCGACAAGCTGAGGAGAAACCGTGTTGCGCGCAAAAAGAAATTTTTGCATGAGGATCTGAACGTCACTCGAATTGTAACCACTTTCATCCGATCCTTTTACAAACTTTTTAAAAAGATCGATCGTATCGTCGACACAGTCCCAGGTGGCTCCCCACTGCTCGGCTGAAACATTTCCATCGAGATATTTTTCAGCCAGAGGTCCGAGTTCGTCGAGGCATGCTCCACCTTCTTGGGCTAGAGTGCGCGTCGCTGCTTTTTTATCACCGAGAATTCCACAGCTCGAACCCATACAAACCGAAATACCTAAACACGCAAGCACACGTGATATTTTTCGAATCGGTCCAGCCTTCAGATGTCGTTTTATGCGGGTTAGCGCTACTTTCACATAAGACTTCTCGACTTCCGCTAAACAAATCTTCAGTAGTATCTTCAGAAATTTATTAGATCGTCAGCCCCATAACGTTGCGTTTTAGTCAGATGATTGGGCATACTCTAATATATGACGAACCCTCAGAGACGAGTCTTGGTGACCGGTGCAAGTGAAGGAATAGGCCGTGTGTTTGCGAAGCGCTTAGCCGCTCAGGGATACGGCGTAACGGCAGTAGCTCGAAACGCCGATCGACTTCAGTCTTTATTAGGCGAACTCGAGGGAGCAGGGCATTCGGCACTAATTGCCGACCTTTCAACTCAGTCGGGAATCTCAGCAGTCGTTACTGAATTGACGAAGGGAGATTCGTATTCTCTGCTCGTGAACAATGCAGGATTTGGATTACTCGGTGATTTTGCAGAAAGCTCGATTCAGAATCACCTCGCGATTATTCAGCTCAACGTTATCGCACTCGTCGAACTTTCACATTCCTTTCTTTCACGAGCAAAACGGGGAGATGGGATTATCCAAATTTCATCGGTGCTTTCTTTTTTACCGATGCCTCGTCAGCCGATTTATTCAGCTACTAAAGCGTTTGTGACTTCATTTTCGGAATCCCTATGGTTTCAGTGCCGAAAAAAGGGAGTAACGATTCTTAATGTCTGTCCAGGGAGCACAGCCACGCTTTTTCAAGATCGCTCTGGCGGTAAAGCGAGTGCAATTCCAAAATTTGTTTTAGAAACGCCTGAACAAGTAGTTGATTTTTCACTTCATGCGTATGAAAGAAAATTCGGACCCACCATTGTGAGTGGATGGAAAAACCGCCTCCTCATTTTATTTTCGAGGCTTCTCACACGAAAGCAACTCATTAAAATGATGGGCGGAATTAAACACTAATTTACTTTTTTGGGGTAGAAGGCGGAAGTTTTCCAGTCATCGCTAGATCGATTGCTCGAGTAATATCGATGACTCCCATTCCGTAGGTATTATTAGGAATCAGGCTGCCATCCACTCCGCCACATCGTTCATTGGTAGTTTTTTCGACTGCAGAGTTTTTTAGAATCTTTGTGGTGTCAGAAATGTTTCCGATGAGCTCTGGATGAATACTCCAGAGCAGTGCAGCTGCCCCAGCGACATGGGGACCGGCCATAGAAGTACCACTCCATTTATATCCACCTGCATAGAGTTTGCCAGGGACTGACGAGCGGATGCTCACTCCGGGGGCTACGACATCAGGACCGATTTCCCCGTCCATTTTAGAAGGACCTCGGCTTGAAAAATCTGCAATCTCTTCACGACGGTGATCATGGGCACCGACTGATAGCGTGAGAGCTGAATGCCAAGCCGGAGGATCCTGGATCGTTCCACATCCTGGTCCATCATTTCCAGCCGAAGCAACGACCAGAATTCCTGCTGCTTTCATTGCTTTTAGAGAAGGTTCGATTTCGTCTGCAGAGCAGCCTTCTTCTTCTGGGCACCCCCAGGAGTTATTGATGATGTGTGGAGCTTTCGCTGGGTTTCCATCCGTCATTGGATTTCCACCGTAAGGGTGGGGTGCGAGAAGCCATTCGAAGCACTCGATGTAGGTCGCAGGGGTTCCAGCGCCACCATCCATATTTCGACATGCAATCCACTGCGCCTTAGGCGCCATACCGATTACATTCTGTGCGCCGTCACTTCCAAGGATTGACCCCATCGTGTGAGATCCGTGATCTCCATCGTCACAGGGAACTTTAAGATCATATCCGCAGCGATTTCCGCTTGGGCTAGGGGGTGTTTTTTTATGAGCAGAGTCGTGCCAACTATAGGTGTGATCAAATTTACCACCTAAATTTCCCCGGTATTGATTCACCAGTGCAGGGTGATCAAACTCGACGCCAGTGTCCTGCCCAGCGACGACGATCCCGTCCCCAGCTTTTCCATACTTCGCCCAGATTTGATCGGCTTTCGTGTAAGTGATGTTATCCCCGATAAGAGTGTCCTGAAAGGGCGCGGGTGATTTTAAAGCTGCGATAAATAGAGCTAAATCACTGGGGCGATTTAGTTTCACCGTTGGGTTACCATAGATTTTATCAACATCGGACCTAGCTGCTAATTCTCGGACTAAACTCGTATCCGCACCAAATACAGCAATCATGTTTCCGATATAGAAGCGGCGGTAGTTAACGTTTTTCGAATCCAGAAATTTAGAAAGATCCACCTGATCTTTTTTTGCGAGTTGGGTCAGCGTCGAATAAACCGCCCTGAGGCGTTCTTCGCGTGGGAGACGGGCTTTTTCAATTTTCGAAAGGTCGGCTTGAACTTTCATTTTTACAATGATGGGAATTCCACCGCCGGATGAGAGTGCCTTCAGAACGAAGGGAGCGATTTTCGCAGTCTCAGTGGGTGAGAAGGGAGCATCGGAAGCAAATGCCATCGAACAAACGAGAGTCGTCAATGCAATCGAAGGAAAGGTTTTCATTTAACGAAGCTAACGCCCTAGGAGCCCCCAAAACAAGGGCGGGGCGTCAATTTGCTAATGCGACTTCGAGTAGTTCGCCCGCATTTTCCAGCGATTTTTTAGTGAGCACGGGGCCACCCAGCATCCGTGCAACTTCTTCTTTCCGCTGCTTTTTCGAAAGCTCGACTACCGTCGTTTGGGTTCGACCCGCAGTCGTGGTTTTCTGGACTGAGAGGTGGTGGTCGGCAAACGCAGCAACCTGAGGAAGATGTGTGATGCAGAGGACTTGGTTATGGCTTGCGACTGACTTCAGTTTTTTACCCACTTCAAATCCCGTCTGGCCACCGATCCCAGCATCAATTTCATCAAAGAGGTAAACTCCGATCCCACCTCGGTCTGCAATCACCCGACGAATCGAGAGCATCAGGCGTGAGAGTTCTCCACCCGATGCAATTTTTCCAAGCGGCCGCGCTTCTTCACCTTTATTTGTCTGAACGACAAAATGAATCTGGTTTCCGGCCAAGCGGGATCCATAAGTCGAAACGTCTTTAGAGAAAGTAAGGTCGGCAACGAATTTTGCTTCCCCCATGCGGAGGTCTTTTAACTCTTCGGTGACTGACTTCGAAAGGAGTTTTGCGATTTTTATTCGCTTCTCGGAAAGAACTTCTCCGGCGACTAAAAGTTTTTTCTCGAGTTTTTTTATTTCGTCTTCGAGTTCCTTAATACGAACTTCTGAGTTTTCAATTACTGAAAATTCTTTTTCGAGGACTTCTAACATCGCGACCATCTCAGTCGTCGTAGCGCCATACTTTCGACGAAGTTCTGCGATTTTCGAGAGTCGGGTTTGTACATTCTCGAGCCGTTCTGGATCGAGTTCGACACCACTCAGATATCGGTTCACAGCGAGTGAGGCTTCTTCAGCCTCTGCAAGCGCGCGTTCGAGTGATTCTCGAACGATTTCTACTGATTCATCGATCTGAGCAAGGGCTCTCGTTTTCAGAATCGCTGTTCGAAGTGCACCCAGAGCTCCAGAGTCTTCTTCTTCGAGCGCGCGTCGAATCGAATCCCCATGAGAGAGACGCGTGGACGAGGATTGAAGTAGGATTTTCTCAGCTTGAAGCTTTTCATCTTCACCGGGGTCGAGTTCAGCACCTTTTAACTCATCAATCTGGAATCGGAGAAAATCAGAGCGGCGTTTTAATTCCGATTCATTTCCAGAAAGCTCGTTCAGTTCCGTTCGTTTCGAGCGGTAGGATTCGAAAAGTTTTGCGAAGGAATCGGTTTCGGCAGTTAATCCACCGTATCGATCGAGGAGTTCGATTTGTGTACCTGCCTTAATGAGCGACTGGTGTTCATGTTGACCACAGAGGTCGACTAGGTCTTCGCAGATTTTCTGGAGATTCGTTAGCGTCGCAAGTTCGCCGTTAATATAGATTCGGTGTTTACCTGCTCGGGAGACTACGCGCTTTATCAGGAGTGTCCCATCTTCGGAGCCAAACCCAGCATCACTTAAACGCTTCGTCATCCAAGGAAGATCCTGGGTTGAAAAAACTCCCTCAACAATAGCTTCGTCACACCCTGTTCGGATTAAATCCGAAGTGGCACGTGATCCCAGGATCAGGGATATGGCTTCGATCACGATCGATTTTCCAGCGCCCGTTTCACCTGAAAGGATATTCAGACCGGGCTCGAAAGGAATTTCAGCCGAATCGATCACTGCGATATTTTTAATTTTGAGCGTCTCAAGCATGGAGGGAACTCCTGAAAGTAGACCCCAAGTCCATGGGACAGACTAGCGGGCTTACATCCTGTGAGCCCACGTTTTATTAAATAAAGACTTTAAAGCGGAACAACATCTTGGTTACCAAAACTCAGTTTCTCTCGAAGAAGCGTGAAATAATCGCGGTTCGGGCTTGAAATCACCTTTAACGAGTGTTTCTTAAAGCGCTTAACCGTCACGGTATCTTCAATATCCATTTCAAATACATCCTGACCATCGAGGGTCAGGACCACCTGGCCTGGACGATGGTTTAAGCAAAGTTCGATCTCATTTTCATCCGAGATCACGATCGGCCGCTGAGTGAGACTGTGCGGACAAATCGGAGCAAGAATGACAGCACCGAGAGTCGGCTCCATCACTGGGCCACCGGCTGAAAGGGAGTATGCAGTCGATCCTGTTGGCGTCGAGAGAATGAGTCCGTCCGCGCGAATCGAGTTAATGAGTTTTCCGTTAAGGCAGACTCGAACTCCAATGATCCGAGCGATAGCACCCTTAGAAATGACGACGTCATTCACGACGGGGCCTTGGAATAAAATTTTCTTACCCCGGCGAAGGGTCACTTCGAGTAGGGCGCGCGTTTGGACTGAAATCTTTTTACCCGAGAGCACCCCATCGAGCGTAGCTTTCGCTTCGGTGTGGTTTACTTCAGTGAGGAACCCCAGCGTTCCCATGTTTACGCCGAGGAGGGGAACCGAACGTTTCCGCATGAGGCGAGCGATCGAAAGAAAGGTACCGTCTCCACCTAAGACGACGATCAGGTCGCAAACGTCGACGAGTTTTACTTTCTCGATGACAGTAAGTTTACCGCTTTTCTTGCCGCTACGCTTCTTGCCTTGGGTTTTAGCAAGAGATTTGCTGATTTCTTGACTCTCTGTGCAAAATACCACGGAATAACCACGCCTGAGAAGGTCTTCACCGAGCTCCAGAGCGAGGCTCCGGGCCTTAGGATGGTGATGCTTTACGACAAATCCGATGGTTTTGACTTTCATGAGCGAGAGGGTCTTTCTTCGTGAATCTTATGATAACAGCGAAGGCGAGGGAAGAGGTGTTCCATGGAAATGGTAGCTCGAAATGACTGATCATCACGGTGATCTCTTTACTAGCGCTGACGATACGGATCGCAAGGTACGCTCAGGCCCCCTTGCGTACCGAATGCGCCCCGAGACGCTCGATGATTTTATCGGCCAAGAAAAGATTTTAGGCCCAGGAAAACCGTTTCGACAGTGGATAGAAACCGACCGCGTTCCATCGCTTATTTTCTGGGGCCCGCCTGGATGTGGGAAGACCACACTCGCAAAAATTATTGCTGCAAAAACGAAATCCCGCTTCGAATCTCTCTCCGCTGTTCTCTCAGGCGTAAAAGATATTAAGGAAGCAGTCGAGCGCGCAAAAATGGCGGCTCGTACTAACCGGGCTAAAACGATTTTATTTGTCGATGAGATTCACCGGTTTAATAAATCACAACAAGACGCACTTCTTCCGCATGTGGAAGATGGAACCGTGACTCTAATTGGGGCGACAACGGAAAATCCTTCCTTCGAGTTAAACCGAGCTCTTCTTTCTCGGTCCCGTGTGATGCGGCTTGAAAATCATTCTGCAGAATCGATTGCTAAAATTATTCGGCGTGCACTCGTCGATTCAGAGCGTGGGCTTGCGGGACTTCTTAGGCTTTCAAATGAAGCAGTCGAGTGGCTATCAGAAACGAACGAAGGCGATGCTCGTCGCGCATTAACGGCGCTTGAATCGGTTGCGCTTTTTGCAGCGGGATCCGAGAGGGAACTTAGCTTAGAAGAAACGAAGGCAGCGCTTGAAAGTGCATTAGAACGTCAGCCGATTCCTTACGATAAGGTGGGAGATGAGCACTATGCAGTCATTTCGGCTTTCATTAAGTCGATCAGAAGTAGTGATCCGCATGCTGGACTTTATTATCTCGCTCGGATGATCGAAGGGGGAGAGGATCCGATTTTTATCGCGCGTCGTTTAGTTATTTTAGCGAGCGAAGATGTGGGGAATGCTGATCCACGTGCTCTACAGGTCGCGCTAAACGCGAAAGAAGCGGTCGAATTTATCGGAATGCCTGAAGGTAGAATTAATCTTGCTCAAGCCGTGACCTACCTTGCTCTCGCGCCTAAATCGAATGCTTCGTATCTCGGAATCGAAGAAGCGCTCGGGGAAGTTCGAAACTCTGGAGCACTTCCAGTGCCGATGCACCTCCGTCCAACTCCGAACGCATTTATGAAAGCTCAAGGACACGGTGCAGGTTACCAATACGCGCATGATGCTTCTTCACAGCGTGTGAAACAGACGCACCTACCGGAAAAACTAATTGGTAAACGGTATTATCAACCGAAAGAAGTTGGGCTTGAGATTCAGCTCAAGGAAAAACTCGATCGAATCAACCCGGATTTTGAATGAATGCTTTACTCACCCTTTTCATGATTGCTCACCCTTTCGTTTCCGATGGATGCACTGGATTTCCAGATGGGACCGTAAAGGATCCAGTTCTTTGGAAAGAATGTTGTTTCGAACATGATCTCCATTACTGGGCGGGGGGGAGCCACACTTCGCGCGATAAGACCGATTTAAGACTTCGAGAGTGTGTTCGCGAAAAGGGAGAGCCCATTATTGCGCAGATGATGTATCTGGGCGTTCGAATCGGCGGGTATAATCCTAGAAAAATTAAAGATAAGCAGTGGGGAAATGCTTGGGAATACCCAGGTTACTCGAAACTCCTCCCTGAACAGGTTCAGGAAATAAGAACTGAACTTCCTAAACTCTCTATTCCCCTGGATATCGAAAAGCGTTTTATGGAAATGATTGAGGAAGATACCAAATGAAGACGGTTTTTTTTGCGGTGCTACTCGGAGCGAGTTCCATTCTAAATACAAAAGCTGAGGATGGATCGATAAAAATTCTTTTTGTCGGTGATTCGATTACTGAGGGTTATGGAGTGTCGAAAGCAGAAGCCTATCCAACCCTAGTAGCGGAGGAGTTAAACAGAAAGTTTACACTTCGCCGAATGGCAAAAAGAGTCGAAGCGATAAATGGTGGTGTTGCTGGAGCGACGAGCGCAAGTGGCGTTTCTCGATTGCGCTGGTTTTTAAAAGCGAAACCGAAAGTCATGTTTTTAGCTTTAGGCGCGAACGATGGGCTCAGGGGATTACAGCCCTCCGATTTAGAAAAAAACCTAGCGGCAACAATTACTCTCGCACAAAGCGAAGGACTCAAAGTGATTCTCGCCGGAATGAAGCTTCCACCCAATTATGGAAAAAAGAACTCGGAAGAGTTTTATGCGGTTTATCCAAAGCTAGCAGATCAATTTAAAATTCCCCTACTTCCATTTATTTTAGAGGGTGTAGGAGGCGAAAAAGACTTGAACATAGAAGATGGAATTCATCCTAACGCAAAAGGACATAAAAAAATAATGGAACTTGTTCGACCTTATTTGGAGAAAGTACTTTGAGTTTAACTCTAGAAGTAAAAAAATTATCGAAATCATTCTCTCAGGCCAGTGAAACCCTCTCTATTTTAAAAGATTTGGAGCTCCAAGTGAAGAAAGGGGATACGCTCGCCATCTTAGGGAAAAGTGGTAGCGGAAAATCGACACTTCTCTCGCTTCTCTCGGGACTGGATTCGCCCGAATCGGGAGAAGTGATCATAGATGGAATCGATATTGCTCGGTTATCGGAAGATCGGCTTTTAAGAATCCGAAATGAAAAAATCGGTGTCGTTTTCCAACAGTTCCATCTTTTTCCGGAATTGACCGCTCTTGAAAATGTTGCGATCCCTTTAGAAATTAGAGGGGACAGCC
>JBGSHQ010000413.1:0-8982 GCA_041752095.1 Bdellovibrionia bacterium | reverse complement strand
ACATCGAACTATCGCAGAAGGAGGAATCCAAAGAGGTACTGAAAGCGACACTCGATGTAGGAAACGAAGATCTCAGCCGCGTTCCGGGCGGAACCGAAGCATTAGAGCACTGGCAGGATTGTGTTGTCTGGGCCAAGCACTTCCGAACCCATCTTCGGGACGCGAAGATCATTCATGACTTTCAGATGCTGCGATCCGAAACGATTCGCAAGCTCTTTAAGCTCAGCGAAAAAGCGAAGATGCATGCCTATCCAGATTTATTGGCGGTACTGGAGAGGAAGGACGGCAGGCACTGTACGATTGCTATCGAAGTCGAGCGGACACAGAAAAAAGGCATTCGGATTATTCGAAAACTGAAGAAGCTTGCTCTCACTTCTGAGATCGACGGAGTGCTCTATATCTGTCGTGAGCCACGGGTAGCCAAAAAGATCCAGAGCATCTATCGGACGCATGTGCTTCCTCGTTCGTATCGACATGAGCGCTACGCCGATCAGTTTTTGCTGATCAGCAACGGCCTGATCGATCCTGCGACCGGGGTTCTCTGTGCCACTGATCTAAAAGGATCGGGAATAAATGCGATCGCTTGGATGACGAATCTTTGGCTACGCGAGGATGATCCGCCAGAGCGGAAATCGTAAATGAGACCGGCTCTAGAGAGCCGTAGCCAGCTCAAAACGGAACAGGAAAAATCTGGAATAGAAACAAAAACTTAAACCACCCACCCACCACGTTTCTCCCCCTCAAGCTTTCCTGACCACTACCCATCCACATTACTAAAGTAATGGATAGGTAGTGGTCAGGAAATACGGGGGTATGTGGTGGGTGGGTGGTGGGTAAAAGGGTATGGGGAGTAAGAAAAATGGGAATGGGGAAAGAAAACGGGAACGGGAGCGCAGACGGAAAAAAGATTGAAAATGTGACTGAAATTCGGCTTGAAACAAAGAATAGCGGTGTTGGTACGATTGCGGTAAATTCAGAAGTGAATAGTGACTCGCGACTGGGAAGTAGAAACGAGTCCGCAATGTTCCTTGAAAATCTAGTCTGGATGACATCTGCAGAAGCTGCGAAGTATCTCCGCAAATCGTACGGAGCACTTCGAGTGATGGTGTGCCGTGGGTACATCAAACCTCGAATGTTTCGACGTCGCTGGTACTTCAAACGAATCGAGCTCGATCGCCTCATTGAAAACTCCATTTAAGGGAAACCTGGAAAGGAGCTATCAATGGCAGTGAGACAGTATGAAGAAAACGGTAAGACTTACTGGGAAGTTTATTTGAACATCCGCAGTAAGGATAACCCTGGCTATCGGAAACAACGAAAAGTCAGAGGATTCGAATCCGAAAAAACAGCCCTCGCAGAAGAAAAAAGACTCTTAAGAGAAATGTCCGAAGGACTCGCTCACCGTAAGGTGAAGGGTGCGACTTGGGAAGAAGTGGTCGGCAAGTGGGAAATGGCAATGCGCTCTGAGGGCAGTCATTACCCGTACAGTTGGACGACGATTAAAGACTACGCAAGTTGTCTTTTTCGTTGGACCGAAGTCTGGCTAAGAATCCCGGCGTCGCAACTCAATCGAGCCGACGGACGATCGATTCTTTCGTCAATGGAGCGGGAAGGAAAATCCCGCAACTTCCGAAAGAATGTGAAGTACATGATTAACGTCGTTTACAAGTGGGGCATTGAAGAGCGGTTAATTCCGAACGTCAATGTAAGCCCAGTTGAAGGCGTTAAGCTCAGCCATGATCCGATCGAAAAGGTGCCGGACATCCTCACGATTGAGGAGATCCGAAAGCTGCTCAACGAAGCAAAGCTTCTTGAGCACACTTGGTACCCGATTTGGGCAATGGCCTTACTCACCGGGATGAGAAACGGCGAGCTTCACGCTCTACTTTGGACGGATGTAGATCTTGAGAGCCGTAAACTTACGGTGAGCAAGTCCTACAACACCCGAACCCGAAGCGTGAAAAGCACGAAGGCCGGATACTGGCGAACGGTTCCGATTTCTGACGAACTATTCGCACTACTATCCGAGCTTAAGGCGACCGCTGGCAACGCGCTCCACGTCCTCCCCCGACAAATCGGGTGGGATAAGGGCGAGCAAGCTAGAATTCTCCGCAAGTTCTGTATCGGCGTAGGAATGCGAGCCGTGTGCTTTCACTCATTAAGAGCCTGTTTTGCAACCCAGCTTCTCGCTCACGATATCGCGCCTGCAAGGGTGATGAAGATCTGTGGGTGGCGCGATCTCAAGACCATGCAGCACTATGTGCGGCTGGCCGGGATCGACGAGCGGGGTGCAACCCAAGTCTTGAAGGTGTTGCCGTCTGATGCCGCAGTTATGGCTGAAGTGGTGAATATTTTCGGGAGGAAGGGAAAGAAGTAGTCGTCCGACAGGTTTGGCTCCTTTTGGCTTTTGCCTGGGCTAAGTGCGCGTAATTTTGAAATTTACTGACACCACCCCACTTTTTTTCTTCAATAAAATCAATAACTTAGACGATACTTCCTGGCTTCTGAAATCCTGACTTTCGCAACGAACTTACGTCTGTTCAAACGTATGTACAAATGTACTTACCATAGCTAAGATCACTGAACGAAGATCCGATTCTTCACAATTGGACAGAAAATATGAAGAAGCGTTTACCAAAAATGAAAAGTAACCGAACTGCTAAATCATTTCTAAAGAAGGATCTTACAGATTTTATCTCGCTCGAAAACTTCAAATCGACTTCTTTCGAATTTGCTCCGAAAGATAAGAGCATTACTCTTCGAGTATCGAACCAACTGCTCGACGCCGTTCAATCGGTCGCTAAACGACGCGGCATTAATTACCAAAAAATCATCCGCGAAGCGATCGAACAGTTTCTGAAGAAAGCGGCGTAAACTACTCCTCTGGGAAATTTTATATGTCTCTTGGAAAACATCAGAAAACAGAACATTCCGGAGCCAAGAATGGTGGTGGTCACTGGGGTGATCGCGCCGAAGCAAAACGCATTTCAAAAAAGCGACGACGTGAGAACGAAAAGGCTGAAATTCGGAAAGAAGCCACGCAAATCAAAAAGGTGGCCAGTAAGTCTGGATCGCAATACCCAGATCCGCACACAATTGAACTTCAGGGACTCGTCACTACTTTAAGGAATAATGACGAATTGGTCTGCGGTTATCGTCGTTTCAATATGACGATCCGTGAACTGCGCAAGCGGGATCGTGACCATTCCGCGGTCTTGATTGGCACTAAAAAGAGCCTCGATTATCACTTCAGCCGCTGGATCTGGTCGGCCAAGAAAGCTAAATGAAATCTGGTTCGTCGTTTCGTTGAATGCCTTCGCGGGATTGAGATTCAACGAAGTTCCAAATGGTGCGTTTGGTTTCCCCATAGACAACCGATAGTAACGTTTAAAAATACCGACGGTCGGAAGATTCACCGTAAATGTACTGATGGGTAACGGATCGCTTTCAAGACAAAGCCCTGCTGTTTTCACCCGATAGGTTTGGGAGGCGTCGAATTTCTGCGTCGGTCCACCACTACCTTGCGGTGAAAAGTAACCGACAAGACGAACCGTGACGTTAACAAAAGACTCACCATTTTCTTGGGACAAAAAGGCGCCGACGGGGATTTTCGAGGTTGTAGGGTCAGCCAAAGAACCAGGTATATTAGCGTTTGAGAGAGTAATCGTCTGACCGTACCCTGTTTGACCCTGAACTGAGATAACATATGAATAACGTATTGCTTCACCGTCTTTCGCAAGCGAACGAAGATCGGGTGCAAAAACCGTCACATAAGGTGAAACTTGATCAATGGGTTGAGTACAGGACGCATGATCAGCAAAGACCGTGTTAGAGCTTAAGCCCAATAAAAACAAAACCCCTAATAAACTTCGGCTGCTACTCATGACATGCTCCTATTATAATAAATTGGGCACAAAATAACGCATCGAATTATGCGTGTCAATGAACCCATGAATTGACTCCTAAGTCCTCTATATCCGACTTAATGCAAAATATAGTATGGATTATACATACCTTTATTGATAAAATAGCAAAGTGACCACACTGATTCAGAATCTCACGAAAGCACTCGAACTCCTCGACGAAGAACTCGCCTTGAAAGGTGAAGATCGTGAACTCGTCGCCTGCGGAGGAGGAGTACTTGCCGTAATGGGAGTCATCTCGCGGCAAACCCGCGATCTTGATGTGATCACCCCCACTCTCGATTCTCTCGTGCTCGAATGCGCTATTCGAGTAGCTGATAAGTTGGGGCTTGATCCGGAATGGCTGAATAATGGGCCAAGTGGCTTCATCCGTGATCTCGAAAAGAACTGGGAACTCCGAACCGAAATTATTTTTTGCGGAAAACATCTTACAGTTCGAGCACTCGGTCGCCGTGACTTTATCGCGACGAAACTCCAAGGACTTTGCGACCGCGATGAATTTGATCTTGAAGATATCCTGGCACTGAAACCCACCCGAGACGAGATCGAATCCCTAAAATCATGGCTCTTGCTTCGCGACGCTTCCGAATTCTGGCCTAGTCGAGTCGAAAAACAACTGACGAAACTTTTCGCGAGGATTTCCCGTGAATAATTCATCTTTTGAATCGATCAAACCCGCGCTCATCTCGCTTGGTTTCTCCTATATGGGAGAGCCATCGAAACACTCACCTGATCCCGAGAAGACCCTGGTTGCTGCCCTCTCCCATTTTCAGGAGGACCAGAAACTTTATCGAATGCTGCTCGCTTGGATGGAGCGATTCGGTGATCTTATTCACGTCGAAAGGTTAGCAACCTATTCAAAGGAACTTTCACCGAACGAACGACTCATTCTTGGTGTTACAGCCCTAAAACTTTTAAATGCCGGAGACACGCGCTTTAAAACCCTTTTCGAAAGGGTTCGGAAAGAAAAACTAAAGTACACCTTACCCCTCACTGGCAATGATCCTTATCTCATTGAAAAAAATGGAATCGATCCGGAGTTTAAAGTTTTCGGAGTCAAGACTGCAAAAATCACATCCTCCGACCCGAAAAAACTACTATCCCGGAAATTCGTTCTCGAAAATAACCTCTGGCTCCGCTTTCGTGCTCTACTCGGCACGAACTATCGTGCAGACATTGCATTCGTGCGAACGAGCCGACTCGTCGACACCGCCTATGGTGCGATGAAATTTCTCCACTGCTCGAAAGAAACGAGTTACCGAATTTGGGGAAACCTAGAAGAAGCACGTGTGGAAGACTTCATTCGGGTAACTGCCGTTCAAGCTTAGATAAGACGACTAGTCTTTCTCGACCTTTCCCAATCTTTCTTCATGAACTTGTTTTCTTCACGATCATTACCTACAGTAGGAAAGATTCACCCGTAAGGTGAGGAAATCACTGACTTAGGGTCGGTCACCCCATTAAAATTTTAGCTCCGAAGCGGTTCAAAACTCTTCGGGGCCTAAAATTCAAAATCAGCCAATAATTCCAACCTGACGAAAGTAGTGAATTTAACCCGAGTTCTTGAGGGTTTGTTCAGCCGATCGAAGGCCAACCCTTTTTAGTCCTTTAGATATCGGCCCGATAATTGCTTATATATGTAGAGAATAAAGTGAGGATCTATCTATGAGAACAATCTTAATCGTATTTTTTGTGCTACTTTTTATCGGAGTTTTCCCTGTTTGGCCCTACAGCGCTCACTGGAGCTATTTTCCGGGTATCGGCATAGGCACTCTATTACTGCTTGTCCTCCTTGCCGTTTTTATGAGTAACAAGAAGAGTCTGCGCTAGACGAAAAAGGGGATTTTATGACCACAAACGGATCAACCGAAGAATCAAAAACTGTTGCAAAAGACCCCGTTTGCGGAATGACCGTCGACAAAAAGGGTACGGTTCACGCTGATATTGACGGAAAAACATACTATTTCTGCGGCTACTCTTGCCGAGACAAATTTCAACTGAAACCATCTCGCGAAACCGAAGATGCAATATTGAAAGATGCTGCTCAACACGGACAACAAGAACACGGAACAAAAACCTTTGTTCAAGATATCCGAGCGGGCCTCCGCTCAAAAATTCGTGACGTACGATCACCTCAAATTCGGGGCTCAGACAGCTAATGCCGAGCGGTTGTTCACGCCTATCGAATGGAAAGAAAGAAACGATGGATTCGAAAATATCATGGTTATTAGTCGCTCAAAAGGCGAAAGCGCGTGTTTATGAGGTCGATCAGTCTAAATCAGTAAAACTCGTGCAGCAGTTCGACCACCCGAGCGGACGTTTGAAAGATCACGAAGTGAATTCCGATCGTCTCGGACGCACATTCAGTTCGGGTGGCGCCAGCCGCCACGCCTATACCCAAGAGCACGGGCCCGCCGAACAAAGTGCGATCAATTTCTCAAAGGAGATCGCCCACTTCCTCAACAAATGTCGAACAGAAAATCGATTCGGATCATTGCAGCTTGTTGCCGGACCGAGTTTTCTCGGAAGCCTGAGGCATGAAATGAGCCCTGAAACCTGCGCGCTCATCACTTCTGAATTAGACAAGAATTTAAGCGGATTTACAGATCACGAATTAGCCGAATACATGAGGGCAATATGAACATTCAGATCAACACGGCAAACGACTTTCACGGAAGCGAAGAATCGAACGCCGAAATCAAAAAGAACATGGTGGACGATTTCGACCGCTTTAAGGAACGGATTACTCGACTCGAGGTGCATCTTCACGATGAAAATGCTGCTAAAGGCGGAACATCAGACAAAAGCTGCATGATTGAGGCGAGACTAGCGGGACGGAGACCGATCGCAGTCGACGATAATGCCGCAACGTTCGCAGCGGCGATCCACGGCGCCACTCATAAAATGCTCCATCGAATCGAGAGTATTTTAGGCCGCGAGTCGCATCATTCTAAGTCACAGGGAATTCAAGAGAACTCCAGTCCCGATGCTTAAGGTGAGACATTCAGACCGTGATTCCCTCAACGAATCGAACCTTCAATACTCCACAGCCTCATGGCAAAAACTCCTGAACTCCTTGAATCTCGTCCCAGCGCTTTTGAAAAAAATCGAAAATGATAACGTTTCAAATGGTGCGGCGGCCCTCGCCCATTTTTTCTTGCTTTCCATCTTTCCAGGACTCATTTTTCTCCTCACACTACTGCCTTTCTTGCATATTTCGCACATGGAGCAGGCGATCATGGATCTCCTTCGCCAAGCATTGCCGGGCGATGCCGCGAATCTCTTCGTGAACACGGTAACTGAGGTGACTTCACAAAAGAACGGCGGACTTCTTTCCTTCGGCGCCCTATTTTCGGTATGGGCCTCCTCAAGCGGAATGCATGCCATTATCACCCAAATGAATGTCACGTACGGGATCAAAGAATCGCGCCCGTATTGGAAAGCCCGTATCGTAGCGATTGCTCTCACTTCCTGCTTTGGCGTTCTAATCATTCTAGCATTCGGCTCTATAGTCCTCGGAAGTGGCGCTCAGATATGGCTCACTGACTCTCTCGGATGGGATGGGGGTTTGCTCGTTGCTTTCGCGATTTTTCGTTGGATCGTAATTCTAAGCTCCCTCATTCTCGCCTTCTCGCTTATCGACCATTTTGCGCCGGCAAAGAAACGGCACTACCAGTTCTTATCTATGGGCAGCTGCCTCGCATCGGTTCTCTTCATAATGACGAGTATCGGATTTAAACTCTACGTCGAGAATTTTGGTAGGTACGACGCGATGTATGGCGGGATTGGTGCCATCATCGTACTCATGCTTTGGCTCTATATTACAGGGTGGCTGATCTTACTGGGTGCAGAAGTAAATTCACTCATCGCCTCTCAGTCCGTCCAGCCGAAGTTAAATCGAGCCTAACCGACAGATAAGGCGTGTTTATTGCAAACTAATAGAAGGACTACCAAACTTCCACGCGTAACCCAAAAATGAGGAACTGAAATATGATTCGACCAATACTCAATAAAGACGAAAGACTAAAGGAACGAGCTTCAGAGGAATACCAAGCGCCAGTCTACGCTGACGAACTGGAACGACAGGTCGGGGATGCGCTCGAAGAAACGGACTCAAATTTCAAAAGTGAACTCGACTACGAAGGTTATCGAACGATCGAGGAATCCGACAATAACGCTTATGATAGCCTGGATCTTGAGCGAAACGAACGAACCGGACGTGAACTCAAGATCGAAGACCGGGAAGAGGGAGATTTAGACTCTGGCGAAGAGAGTCTGATCGACCCTCAGGAAAATCGAAGGTGAAAATAGCACGACCTTAATTCTATCATTCATACTTTACTTTCATTTATCGGCTTAGGTTTGATGCTAAATCCTGGCTTGGTTATTCTTATTCGTGCTGCTCCGAGTTCATTAATCTGCGCCTCAGATTTGCGTGATACTCCGGGAATTTTCAGTGCCCGGATCGGTGCACCTGTTCTACCGACCCCTACAAGATCTTGGACTTCTTCTGATCGACTCAGTTCTATATCCCAAGAAATAGGGATGCTCTTCTTTCTTTTTGCACGCATAACTCTTTTTGATTTCTTATTCTGCATATATTTTCTCCATGATCGTTATCGCTTAGCCTGGTTCAAGTCGACCGAATCATCTCCCAACAACCTTCGGAGTTCATAATTTCGAATGAGCTTCGTCTCATCGGTCCGAGTGAGCGAAGCCGTCGCGTCGAATTCCGGCGCAGAACTAACTTTCTTGCGAGAGATGCTCAGAAAAACTTTCGACTCGCCCCAACTCACGCGATCGATCCATTCGGGCGAGATGAGAACCTTCTTCCCGGGTAACCAATTCCGGGTATCCACGACGAAGTATCGTATCTCCCAAGTCTCGTCATCGAAGAGGAAATCGTCCACGTGACCGATTTCGCCATCGGTCGCTTCAATATGTTGCCCGCTCACATCCCGAGTGCTTCGCAAATTAGAATCAACTGTCTCTCCGCCCTGGTGGGTGACTCCTTCCCACTCTTTCGGATCACGTTGGATGTACGGATAATAGCCCCAAG
>JBGSHQ010000412.1:0-5790 GCA_041752095.1 Bdellovibrionia bacterium | reverse complement strand
CCTGGAATTGGAACGGTTGCAGATCTAGTCGCTTTTGCTCTCGCACTTCCTAAGGATGAAGCACAGTCCTTTCTAGAAACCATTAACGTCCGCGAGCGTTTTGAAAAATTAAATGTTCTCTTGCACCGTGAACAGGATGTTGCCAACGTTCAGAAACGCATCCACGAACAGGTCGATACGAAGCTGACTAAAATGCAGCGCGAATTTTTTCTTCGCGAACAATTAAAAGTCATCAAAAAAGAACTCGCCTCGAGCGAGGGTGTTGAAGATAAAACGACGAAAACATTTCAAGAGCGAATTGAAGTAGCGGGAATGCCTGAAGACGTAAAAAAAGTCGCGCTTGAGGAAGTTGAAAAATTTGAAAGCCTTTCTGAAAATTCCCCCGAGTATAATCTCACCCGCAACTATCTCGAGATGCTGTGCTCTCTGCCGTGGAGTTTTGAAACAGTCGATTCGCTCGATTTAGCGAAGTCACGCGAAATTCTTGAAGCAGATCATTATGGACTCGAAAAAGTAAAAGACCGAATTTTAGAGTTTTTAGCGGTGAGAAAGCTTGTGACCCAACGAAAAGGCCAGCCAAAAGGATCGATTATTTGCCTTGTTGGTCCCCCCGGTGTGGGTAAAACATCAATGGGAAAATCGATTGCAAAATCACTGGGTCGGAATTTTTATCGGTTTTCTCTCGGTGGAATGCGGGATGAAGCCGAAATTAAAGGTCATCGCCGCACCTATGTTGGTGCGATGCCAGGAAAGATGATTACTGCGGTTAAACGTGCTGGTTCTAAAAACGCTGTCATCATGCTTGATGAAATTGATAAACTGGGCTCGAGTTTTCAGGGAGACCCTGCATCAGCGCTTCTCGAAGTTCTTGATCCAGAACAGAATAAAAATTTCATTGATCATTATCTCGACGTTCCGTTCGATCTCTCGAAGGTCCTTTTTATCGCCACGGCGAACACACTTTCGACAGTGCCCGAGCCTCTTTTAGACCGAATGGAGATCATCGAAATTCCAGGCTATACGCTAGAAGAAAAAGAAGAGATTGCGACTCGTTATGTTCTACCGAAAGCTCTTGAAGAGAACGGGCTTCGCTCTTCACAGGTAAAATATGAAAAAGCAGCCATTCGTCGAATGATGCTTGATTATGCTCGTGAACCCGGACTTCGGGTTCTTCAGCAGCTTTTTGCTCGAATCTCGCGAAAAGTGGCAACACAGATCATCGAGAATGATGAAAAAAAGAATCCCAAAAAAATCACACCGATTTTTATTCGTGAATCGGAACTCTCGAAGTGGCTTGGGCCTAAGCGGTATTATAATGAACTCGCCGAACGGATTACCGCTCCTGGCGTTGTAGTGGGACTTGCGTGGACGGCAGCAGGTGGGGACATCCTCTTCATCGAAGCGATGGACCTTCCGGGGTCTGGCCAGCTAAAATTCACCGGTCAGATGGGTGATGTGATGACGGAAAGCGCCTCGATTGCATGGAGTTACGCTAAGAAAAAGGCAGGAAAAGATTTAAAGCTTGATCCTGATTTTTTTAAATCGCGTGATTTCCACCTTCATATTCCTGCAGGTGGAATTCCGAAGGATGGACCGTCTGCGGGTGTGACGATGGCAACAGCTCTTTACTCTCTTCTATCTGGCCAAGTGCTTCGTCAGAATCTCGCGATGACGGGGGAACTTTCTCTGATTGGAAAGGTTCTTCCTGTTGGTGGGATTAAAGAAAAAATTCTCGCCGCAAAGCGTGCAGGAATTAAAGAAGTCATCCTTCCAAAGCTAAATGAGAAGGATGTCGTCGAACTTCAGAGTTACGTCTTGAAAGGGATCACGATTCATTACGTCAGCTCGATCGAAGATGTATTGCGGATAGCGCTTGAAATAAAAGCAGAACCGAAGCGTAAGTCCACGCGTGGTAAAGTGATTCGCACGCGTACAAAAACGCGCTCACGTCATGATAAAGAAAGTCGTATTTAGTTCGCGACTGGAGGCATGTCTGAGTCGGTGCTGCTGGCGCCGTACTTTGCGCGAACCTTGTTCGCTGCAATTTCACGAAGTGCAGTAACCACAACTCGGTTTTTGCTCTTCACGAGGGAGTTCGAGCCTTTATAGAGTTGGCGCGCACGTTTGGTCGCGATGTGTACGAGTTCGTACATGTTATCAACTGTCTTTAAGCAATCTTCGATCGTTACACGTGCCATACTTTTTAAACCTCTTTGGAGTACTCTAACTATCGGAAATGATAGAGGGAGTCAATACGTAGCCCCGGGCTCCTCATAGAGCGCTTGGATGACCTCATTGAATTTGCGCGATACGACGGACCGCTTCACTTTTAAGGATGGCGTTAACTCCCCGGATTCGATCGAGAAAAGGTCAGGGAGGATCGCAAACTTTTTAACCGTCTCAAATCGCGCAAGCTCCTGATTCATCAACGAAACGACCCGACTGACTTCGGCCTCAACTTGCCGATTTCGCGTAAGTTCCCTCATATCACTATAGAGAATTCCGTGTTCCTTCGCGAAACGATGGAGTGCATTTCGCTCTAATGTAATGAGTGCAGTAAGGTGTTTTTGTCGATCGCCGATTACGACGAAATCACCAAAAAGTGGGGATAAAGAATGGGCGAGCTTTTCAATCTTCTGGGGGGCGATATTTTTACCACCACTGGTAATGATCAGATCCTTTTTTCGGTCCGTAATATGGAGATAGCCTTGAGGGTCAATAAAACCGATATCTCCTGTACGGTACCATCCCTCTTCATCAAAAGCGTCCCTAGTTTCGTTTTCATCTTTCCAGTAACCCATAAAAACTTTTTTTGAACGAACGAGGATCTCACCATCATCCGCAATCCGAAGGGTGACATCACTGAGCGGTCTACCCACTGTTCCGAAGCGATGAGCTTCGATCGTGTTTAAAGTAATGGGAGCACAGGTTTCAGTAAGGCCATACCCTTCAAGAATAAGGATTCCGAGAGTTTCGAATGCTTCTCCGACATCCTTTGAAAGAGGGGCACCACCGCATATCGCAAATCGGAGTCGTCCACCAAAACCTTCTAGGACTCGGTCTAAAACCGTTTCACGAAAGGCATTATAGCCAACGGTTCTCAGAATACCGGGATTTCGTCCTTTTCTTTTCCGAGAAAAATACCCATCGCCTGCGGACCTAGCTAGTTTATAGGCAAGTCGAGTAATCGGCGACGAGTGCTTTACCCGCGACTCAACTTCCTTCAGGGCTTTTTCGAAAATTCGAGGAACCGTAAAAAGAACAGTCGGTCGTACTTCTTTTAGATTTTCTGAAATCCGGTCAATGGAATCTGCGAAGTTCAGTTGCCACCCAAATACAAAAGGACTCATTGACTCCAGTCGGCCAATAATGTGTGAAAAAGGTAAGAAGGAGAGAAGGACTTCTTTTCCATCACGAATGTGAGCGCCATAGGCCTTAGCGCAGTCAGTGAGAACACTCATTAGGTTTTCATGAGTGAGCATGACCCCTTTAGGGTTCCCGGTGGTTCCAGAAGTATAGGTAATCGTAAAGAGTTCATGTGGTTTTAAACCGTTTAAGGTATCTTCGAAAAAGCTCGGTGAGAGGTGGCGTTCAGCCTCTCCCTTTTTAAAAAGATCAAAAATGGAATAAACCCCACTCGGAAGGCTTGCCCGCGTATTATCGATCAGCACTAAACTTTCGAGTGATGCTATTTTTCCAAGCAAAGGAAGCGTTTTCATCAGTTGGGCTTCGTCTTCAACGAAGACCGCCTTTGCTCCACTGTGTTCGAGGATGCGAAGAACTTCACTTTCAGTAGAAGAAGGATAAATCGGTACGGATATCGCACCTGCTCCTATGATCGCAAGATCAGCGAGCGTCCATTCATAGCGCGTTTTAGAGAGGACTGCGACCCGATCTCCCTTTTTCACGCCTAAAGATTTCAGTCCTAAACTGAGCTGCTCGCACTCCTGACGAAAAGTAAGAAATGAAACTTCTCTCCAGCTCTTGAGTGGCGCGACAAGTGCATTCGTGGAGCGGTATCGAAATGCAACACCACCGGGTGATTTTCTAATTCGATCCAGGAGTGCCACACCGATCGAATGTCCTAAGCAAAATGCCATTTCTATTTTCTTCCCCGCTTCATCGCTTTTTCAATCTCTCGATCAGCAGTCTTCTTTTTAACATCAGCACGTTTATCCGATTTCTTTTTCCCTTTTCCTAAGCCGACTTCGATTTTTACAAGTCCTTTTTTAAAATACATCCGGATGGGGATAATCGCCATACCGTCTCGGATGGTCGCTCCATACATGCGTTCGATTTGGTGTCGGTGAAGGAGAAGTTTCCGTTTTCGAAGAGGTTCATGATTCCAAATGTTGCCGTGTGAATAAGGGGCGAAGTGAGCGTTTGTGAGAAAGGCTTCAAGCTTTCCGCCTTTTCGGCCTTGAACATCGACGAACGCGTCTCGCAGATTCGGAGAAACCTGACGAATGCTCTTCACTTCAGTTCCTGTTAAAACGAGTCCGGCTTCGACCACTTCTTCGATAAAGAAATTTGATCGCGCGTTCGGGTTTGTCGCGATTAAAATTTCCGCGTTTGGATCAATTTTTGCCATTGGCGAGATCCTTCTCATCGCCTTGGGCAATTCCTAGGGAGAGAATAGTCTTAAACGCTTCTTCAACGCTGAGATTACTATCTCGAACTTCTGACTCTGCTATGATGAGATGAAAACCCGAAGTCGGGTTTGGAGTCGTTGGAACGTAAACGTTCAGGAAAGTTTCTTTTGAGTCTTCAACCGGAGATCGAGCCTCGCTCGTCACGAATGCAAGCGCGTAACTATTTTTTCGAGGATACTCAATATAAACCACCCGTGAAAATTGTTGTTGTTCTCCTGTGGCCATCGTTTTTAAGAGTTGATTGAGCGAGGAGTAAATCGCGCGAACGACTGGAATACGCTGAATGAGGTCACTAAAAAAATTCAGAATCTTGGCGCCCAGAATGTTTTTAGAAAACCATCCGAGTGAAGAAACTAAAAATAAAAATAGGACTGTCATTCCAATCGTCACTACGAAATTAATGAGATCGGCCGTGAACGGATCGAAATAATGATTCGGTTTCCATTCGTCGGGAACCAAGAGATGAAGGGTCCAGAGCGCAGCAAACGCTTTATTCAGAATCCACGCGACCACACCAAAGGGTATGAGTACGAAAATTCCGGTTAAAAAATGTCGTCGAAAAAGGGTGGCAAAGTCTTTTGGAGAACGAAAATATCTGCGCATGGGGTAATTCTAGAATGCGCTGGAGTGGACAATTTTTACAGGAAAAGTTGGATGGAAGCCCCAGTTCCCCACTCACTGCCTCCAATTTCGTAGCCAGGGTCACCCACTTTTCGGTTACTCAGGTCGCCGTTTTCATCCCCAGGCGATTTATCGACGTGTTGCTTAGGATAGACGGAATAGGAGGCATGGAGGTCAAATCTGCCAGGAGCGTCAAAAACCCATAAGGAGCTAAATACAGACCCCCAACCTAGGGCGAAGTGGTGTTCATCCGGGTCGATGGGATTCCCTGCGCCAGTGGGTAAAGAAGTGTAGATCCCGGGTCGATAGAAGTATCCGACCCGGAATTCTTTCTCTCCAATCGTCCATGCATGGGCAATGCGAGGGATAAAGAGATCCCGAGTTTTTCCCGAGAGATTAAAGCCATTCGCGAAATCGACCCCACAAGAAGGAGAACAGGTTGAGGTTTGAGGGTCGAGGATGACGATTGCAGGAGATTCGAATTTTGACCAAGCTTGATAGTCGATTTGGATGAAAA
>JBGSHQ010000411.1:0-19033 GCA_041752095.1 Bdellovibrionia bacterium | reverse complement strand
CCTAAGCTTCTGCCTTTCTTATTCGTGGGAAAGCTTCATGTCGACGATGTTCCACTGCTCTACCAGAAGTATGAAGAGGGTATAATCGATGCCCCGAAGCATTTGCCGCCCATTTTTCAGGATTTAAACGGACTTTCAGTCTGGATGAGTTTTTCGAACTTTCTAAACGTAGTGAATCTAAAGAAGGTTCAAGAACATTACGATCGGTTGTTCAATTTACATTTATAGAGTTACACTATGACTAACTTAAGATTTTAGGAGAGAACCAAAATGAATCGTATCGTCAAAACTATGGCGCAGTATCAAAAAAGTTTTTTAATCGGAGCGGTGGTCTGTTTTTCTCTCTCCGCGAGTGCTTCTGAAATTGCTAAAGTGAATGGCAAAATTATTTCGGATGCGGATGTAAAAGCCTCTCTTTCGAGTTTTAACGAAGGACAGCGAAGTAAAATTTTAAGTGACTCGAATACGCGAAGAGAAATTATCAGTAATCTCGTTGATCAAGAATTACTCATTCAAGAAGCCGAGAAACAGAAGCTGGATAAAGAAAAAGATTACGAAACTGCCCTTCAGGCTTTTCGACGTCAGTTTTTAACAGATAAGGTTCTTGCCAAAAATGTTAGACCCAAGCTCACCGAAGCTGCCGCAAAAAAGTATTACGAAAATTACCGCAAAAACTATTCAACCGATAAGGTCTCCGTCCAGCACATTCTTCTTTCAGACGAAAAAACGGCAATGGAAGTACTCAAGCAATCGAAAGTCGCAGGAGTAGACTTCCAGGCGCTAGCTGAGAAAAATTCGAAAGACCCATCGGCTAAGAATAATCGCGGCGACATCGGAGTGATCACGCGCGATGCACCCTTTGTAGAGGCATTTAAAACCGCCGCTTTCAATGCAAAACAAGGTGATATCGTTGGACCCATTAAAACTCAGTTTGGGTATCACATCATCAAGGTGACCGATAAAAAGATTGGAAAAGTATTAGGTTACGAAGAGGTCGAGCTTCGAGTAAAAGCCGACCTTCAAAAAGAGTTTGTCCAAAATTACGTCACACAGCTTAAGAAAACATCAAGCATCAGTGTTGATGAGAAAAATCTAAGCTCACTACAGTAAATAATTTCAAAAAAGGGTCACTGATCTTTTCGATCAGTGACCCTTTTTTTATTCAGTAAAGTCCTTTGCGGTAATTCCATACTTCTCAAGCTTTCGAAGTAAGGTCTTTTTCGGGATATTCGCATGGATCGCGGTTTGATTAATTCGACCATTAAACGCTTTCAGGGCTGAGAGCAGGAATCGCTTCTCGAACTCTTCCTTATTCGCTTGGAAGTCGAGTTTAGTGAAGTCGAGCTTAAAAGCAGACTCATCTTCTAGCGATCCTGAAAGGGCTATAGAGCCGTTAGCAACCTGAAGCTGTAGATCGACCTCATCTTCTTCGCCCACGGTCGAGGCTTGAGAAAGGACGCGTCCTAACGTAAGTCCCTTAGCCCGTGCCGAATTCAGAACGGTTTCTGGTAAGGAATCCGCAGTAATTTCGTTCGTCGATTCGATCACGAAGGAGTGTTCGATCACGTTTTCGAGCTCACGAATATTTCCGGGCCATTGGTGAGCCTTCATTGCCTCCATCGCATCAGAGCTGATACCCGTGATGTTTTTTCGGTGGGCGGAATTAAACTTATCAATGAAGTATTTTGCTAAATGACCAATGTCACTCTTTCGCTCGCGGAGAGGTGGGAGTTGGATCGGTAAAACGTTTAATCGGTAAAATAGGTCTTCCCTGAATTCACCTTTCTTAATCATCTCTTCGAGATTTCGGTTCGTTGCAGCGATTATTCGAACATTGACTTCAATTTCACGGTTCGAACCGACTGGGGTAAACTTTTTCTCTTGGAGAACTCGAAGGAGTTTAACCTGCATTCCCATGGAGATGTCTCCCATCTCGTCGAGGAAGAGAGTTCCACCATCGGCATACTGAAATTTTCCAATTTTTCTGCTGTCTGCCCCCGTGAAGGATCCTTTTTCGTGACCGAAAAATTCGGACTCAATCAGGTTTTCAGGGATTGCAGAGCAGTTCACCGTTACGAAGCGGTTATCTTTTCGAGGCGAATTGCAGTGAAGGGCTTGAGCAACCAGTTCTTTACCCGTTCCACTTTCTCCGCGGATTAGTACTGCGGTTTCTACGCGAGAGAGTTTATCAATCACGGAGAAAACCTTTTTCATTTCTATACTCTGACCGACGAATTCAGTCCCACCAGGCATTTTAATGATGGGTGAAGATAAGGCGACGTCTTTTACCATCTTGTTAGCCTTAAGGGCCTTTTCAACCATATAAACGAGGTTGTCGGCTTTTATCGGCTTTTCAAGGTAGTTATAGGCCCCTTCTTTGGTAGCTTCGACTGCATCACGAATGTTCGCAAAAGCGGTAAGAACGAGAACGATGATCGTCGGATCGTAAGCTTTAATCTCTTTAAGAGCTTCGAGCCCTGATAGTCGAGGCATATTTACATCGAGGAGTACGAGATCGTACTTGCCAGCACGAACGCGATTTACTGCTTCCTCTCCGTCAGCTGCCTGGTCGACAAGAAAATGGTTTTCTGAAAGGGCCGAAGCCACGGTCAGGCGCAGATCAGAATCATCATCAACTACGAGTACGCGATACATCATTCGCTCCTTTGTGAGTGAGTTTTAGGTCCACCCGAAGTCCGGGTTGGGCCACATCTTCAGATTTTAAATCCGTGGGTAATATAATTCGGAATTCACTCCCTTTGCCTGGAGTGCTTGTGACTTCTACGCGTCCATTATGAGCTTCAACAAAAAACTTCGTAAGGTAGAGCCCGAGCCCCGTTCCTGCATTTTTCGTCGTCTGATCATTTTTAGCTCGGTAAAAGCGGGTGAAAAGATTTTGTAGTTCTTCCTCTGAGAGTCCAATTCCTTCGTCAGCGACAGAAATTTCTAGGGTATCGCCGCTATCACGAGTTTTAATTAAAACCTTTGATCCCCGCGTGCTGTACTTCATTGCGTTGTCGATAATATTTGTAAGAACCTTGGTGATCAGTGAAGCATCCATTCGTATGGGGAAGAGGGGCTCAAGCTCCATATGAAGAGTGATATCCATGTTTTTAGATTGAGCATCGAAACGGTTCACGATTTGTTCAAGTACTTGGTTAATGTCTTTTGATTCGAGGTTGAGCGTTACTCGGTTCGATTCAACCTTCGTCAGTTCTAATACCGAAGTAATGAAGTGGTTCAGCTCATCGGTCGACGTCATGATGTGTCTGAGATTTTCTTTTTCGTGATCTTCGAGGCGAGATGCTGATCGTCGAAGAACCATCTCAGCAAGTCCTTGAATGCGTGCCACTGGAGTTTTTAAGTCATGGGTGACGAGACGAAGAAAGTTGGTTTTCATTTCTTCGACCTGCATTAATATTTCGTTTTTCTGCTGATAATCCCAACGACGTTTATATTCTTGAATCAGTCGATAGGGAACCGCGAGATAATAAGAAAGAAAGATACCCACTAAGGGTTGGGATTCTCGAATCCAGAGACCCCGGATCGTAAAAAGAATCTGTCCTACGAGTAAGAATCCGAGAGCAAGGAGTAGAGTATTAAAAACACCATAAAGAGGGGTGTAGGTGAATACTGACCAAATGACAAACGCGGTTACGAGAAAAGTCGTAACCCAACTTAACCAGTCGGGTGCGCGAACGAGTCCACGATTTTTCATTACAGAATCTAAAATATTTGCATGGATAATAAGTTTTGGATTTGTGAAAGCGCGTTTTGAATAGGGAGTAAAAGTATAATCCTCCGAGTCGGTTCTACTCATAGCGCCAATCAGAACGATTTTTCCATCAATTAGACTACGAGGGATTCGGCCTTCAATCACATCAAGCATCGAATATACTTTATAAGGAGACTTATTTTCCCCGCGGGTACTGAACGTCGTATTACCGTGATAGCGGAAAAAGAAATAAGACGCCTCGATAGCAGGATCAGAAAATTGACCTCGGACGGGAGCTTCTAATTCTTTCCCTGTGAGTCGATGTGCAAGTTCGAGATGGAATGTGGGTTTACCATAGAGACTCAGAAGTGCGCGTCGGGTAACTTTATCTTCGCCAAAAACATTTCCGTCTTTATGAATGACTGAAACGGCATGTGGAACAGAAGAAAGTGGAAAGGGAGGGATGACCTCTCCGTTGATGTCGAAAGGTGTTCCAAGAATAAAGGGGATTCCTTGCATCTCGAGACGAGAGGCAGCGCCTACAAATTTTTCACCCGCTTCGCCTTTAACTTGATCAGGGTAGGCCTGTGCAACACGGTTCATGTCGACGAGGTAGCCCACCGATCTGGGTCTCATCTTTTCAAGGCTTTCAAGAAGGCGGACGTGCTGATTCAGCGAGAGGGGAGAGAGTTCATCCAGTTTAGATAGGGTTCCATCATCGATGGTGATCAGTGCGATATCTTTAGAGGCAGCGGGCTGGGTACCGAGTTTCATACGGAAGTCATAAAGGGACGATTCGATCCAGTTGAACTCGAGGTTCATGAGGAATGCGGTCAGAAGAAGAGCGCCCGTACCAATGACGAGAGCGCGTTCATTCTTTTCTAAAAAATTTTTGAAACTGATTTTTCTCATTTTTCTTAGACCGGGTGAACTCCGCAGGGTTGCGGTGTGATGTGTTATATAGCATGGGCGCAAAATGCACCAGGCATAAATTGTACAAAAGGTTAATATTTGTTAATTATTTGGGGCTGACGAAAGGTGGTCAGCTGAGTTATAGAGGCTGCATGCAAGAAAGCCTTACCGCTGTGGCAGCAAACATTCTGAATGTCTCCTTTTACCGTTTCGTAACCCTGAAAGGGTTAGAACCCCTTCGCGACCAATTAAAAGAGCGCGCGATAAAAAACGGACTTAAAGGTTCGATCCTTCTCAGCGAAGAGGGGATCAATGGATTTTTAGCTGGGCCCGAATCGAATCTACGCCCTTACCTAAACTGGCTCTTCTCCGAGTTTCCAGAGTTTCGGGGAATCGAACCCAAAGAATCGTTTTCATCGCGCGTTCCCTTCAGTCGAATGCTCGTTAAAGTGAAAAAAGAAATCATCACCATGGGACGTCCCGAAATTCGTCCGTCAGAAAAAACGGGACGCCGTATTTATCCCAAGGAACTGAAGGAGTGGTACGACTCGAAAAAAGAATTTGTCATCATCGATACTCGGAATGATTATGAAATTGCCCAGGGAACTTTTAAAAATGCCGTTCATTACGACATCGAAACCTTTAAGCAATTTCCAGCCGCTTTAGAGAAAGAAGCCAAAGCGCTTCAAGATAAAAACGTAGTGATGTTTTGCACGGGGGGTATTCGCTGTGAAAAGGCAACAGCACTCGCAGAAGATCTAGGGATAAAAAATGTTTTCCAGCTGGAAGGCGGCATTTTAAAATATTTCGAAGAAGTGGGTGGGGCCCACTACCGGGGCGATTGTTTTGTTTTCGATCACCGTACTAATGTAGACCCTGCACTTTCGGGTGTTCGAGATCGAACCCTTAAGAAAAAAGTCGAAGGAATGACATTCTATTATGATCCGGGTTGTCCGTACTCGGTTCGAGTTCTTTTATCTCTAGAAGCTAAGGGATTACCCTACACGGGAGTTGTGGTGGATCGGAATAACCTCCCTGAGGAAGTGAATAAGCTGAATCCACATGGCGAAGTACCCGTTTTAAAAATCGGCGACCTTGTCCTTTACCAGTCGAACATTATTCTCTCGTATCTTGATGAAAATTTCCCTGAAACCCAGTCGCTCACTCCTGATGCTGTCGATCGACGTACACGGATGCGTCTCTGGCTCGACTGGGTCGACTCATTTCTCGCATCTGCAGAGCATGAGTGGTTTTATAATCGCAAAAAATTAAACGAAGCTCAGTCTCGCGAGCTCGAAATTAAACTTGAAAAACATTTTTACCGTTTAAAGACACCCCTCCAACATAGCCGACGGTTTCTCGTCGTCGATGCTCCAACCCAGGCTGATTTTGCAGCTTACGGCATGGTCGAACGTCTTCGGTCATCCGGCTTTCCTAAGGATTATCCCGAACGATTCGAACTCATCTGGAAATGGGCGGACAACGTTAAGGCGGCAGTTAATTCGAAGTCTCTGAGACAGTCGCGGGATAAGTTGAATCACATGTAAAGCCTTTTGGCTCGTAGTCCCGCATAACCCATTCTTCAATCAACTGATCACCTGGGCAAAAGAGTTGGGCTTCGCGCCCTGAGTAGCGATCGAGCTTCACTCGCTTCAGGTGGTCACTGACTGGAAAAGGCGTTGGCGCAAAATCATCCAGTGCTCGCTTCATAAAGTCAGCCCAGATCGGAAGTGCGCCACTTGCACCGGTGAGTTGGATGAGTTTCCTTTTTTTCGTAGATTTTTCCGTAGACGATTTCTCTGTAAGCGATGTGTTCTGGTCTGCACCCACCCAGACGACTGTAGTGAGATCCGGAGTAAAACCTGCGAACCATGCGTCCCTGTAACTCGAAGTAGTGCCAGTCTTCCCCGCAGCTGGGCGAGTGAAGCCGTATGAAGCAGCCGATACCGCTGTACCTTCGCTAAATACCCCTTTCATCGACTCGATTAAAAGATCGATAGGTCCTGGGGGGAAAACTTGTTTAGCGTTGAAAACAAAATGAGCGAACACACTTCCGTCATCTTGGGTGATCGTTCGAATGGCAGTCAGTTCGTCCTGGACGCCGTGGTTTGCTATCGTAGCGTAGGCGGTAACTAACTCCACAGGTGAAAGCTCGGAAACGCCAAGCGCAAGTGAGGGTACATCTGGAAGTTCAGATTGAATGCCGAGAGCTCGCGCCGTTTCAATGATGGCTGGAATTCCGACCTGAGTTCCAATTTTTGCGGCAACCGTGTTTATGGACTTCACGAGCGCTAAACGCAGAGGTATCCAGCTTAAAAAATCCTTCTCGTAATTTCGAGGCGTCCATTTCTGCCGGCCTTTATCATATATTAAAGTCCATGGAGCATCTTCGACAGGATAGCCCGTCGTATAGGGAAGCCCGCTCGAATCCTTACCCTGAAGAAAAGCAGTGAGGTAGACCATGGGTTTAAAGGTAGACCCGACTTGCCTTTTCATATTCAAGATTCGGTTAAAAGTATTTTCTGAATAATTTCTTCCGCCGATAAGCGCGCGGATGAATCCGGTCTTATGGTCAACAACAGCCATAGCACCTTCGATTCGCTCTTCAGGATTTTCCTTCGAATCTAAATTTAATTTTTTCTCAAGTGAGTCGACACCCTTTCCGACAGCATCCTGCGCGATTTCAGATAAGTCGGGATCTAGAGTGGTGTAAACTTTAAAACCCGCAGCTGCGATATCGGTTTCAGAGATTCGATCTTTCAACTGCCGAATCATTTCTGCTTTTACGAAATCAGTGAAAAAGGGCGCTTTATTAGAAACGCTGATCGGAGGACGAAAACGAAGAGGAAGAGCCGCTGCCTGATTCGCTTCATCTTCAGCAATAAATCCAGCCTCGACCATCTTTTTTAAGACCAGCTTCTGCCGATCCGTCGCTCGTTCACGGAAGCGATATGGGGAATAAAATCCTGGACCTCGAATGAGTCCTGCCATCAGCGCAATTTCGCCTAGATGAAGTTCTTTGAGGTCCTTTCCGTAGAAGAGGCGCGCTCCTTCGGCTACCCCGTGAACTTCGTAGGAGCCGACCTGTCCGAGATAAACCTCATTTAAATAGCGTTCAAGAATCAATTCTTTCGATGTTTTAACTTCGAGAAGAAGCGATAAAAAAAGTTCGTTAAACTTAAGCGCGAGATTTCGTGTTCGTCTCGCCATCAGGTTTTTCACGAGCTGGGCAGTGATCGTGGATCCACCTTGGGCAAGTTTTGCACTTCGAATGTTTACCCAAAGAGCGCGCGCAATTCCGCGCGGATCGAGCCCAGCATGTTCAAGAAAACGAGGGTCTTCAATCGAGATGATCGCTTGCCAGACGGGAGCAGGGATGTCTTCGAATTTCATCAGGCGTCTGATTTCACGCTTACTCTCAGGGTCCGCACGAGAAAGGGTCGCAATAATTTCGGGTTCAAGAAAAAGTTCAGGAATTTCCTCAAACACTCCAGACTCTTTTTCGAATTCGATTTTAGTGAGAGAAGATTTTTTTTCAGTATCGAACGTAAATCGAATTAACTTTCCTGTGAGGATTCGAGTCGGATGATTTGCTGGGACGAGCTGTTCGACAGGATAATCGGGTGAATGAAGTGTGATTAGGGCGGCCGAAGCTTCAGATGCTGGAACGGTGTATCCCAGAGTCTTCAGTCGTCGAAGCAACTTCACTTTACTCATCGAAGGACTCACGCGAGAGACATCAGAATAAAGTCGTGTCGGAACAAATTCGTTTTCACGATTAAAGGCGGTTTCAAGTTGCTTAAAAGCAGACTGAAGCGTGAATGCAAAGGCGACACTTAGAATCACAAATGCGCTCAGCGTAACCCATAGAAGGGTACGGTACTTTTTTGGTGCGATGCGTTCAAATTTCATGAAGAGTTTCTCAATCAGCCGCTTAAGGTTGACGGTTCTAAACCGACTCTATACAACTCCATTCATTACCTAGATTTAGAGGAAATCCGATGAAAATCTCACTTCGTTTATCAATCTGTTTTTTATCACTCGCGTTAGTCACATCCACCGCATCTGCGATGGACTTAGATTGGTCGGGTCAGTTTCGTGCTGAAGCAGTGATGATTAATAACTTCGCTCCTGAATCCAACGTCGATACCGGCAAGGGTGGGTATGAAGTTTTACAAAACGGAACTAAGGATGCTCGGTTTCAAACTTTATTCCTGAGATTAAAACCAAAACTGATTGTGAATGATAACGTTTCGATTAAATCGGAATGGTGGCTTGGAAATCCTGTTACTGGATTCTATGGCTCCGGATATCCGGGTACATCCCGCGCTGATCAGCGAAATTATGCGACTACTTATAATAGTGGTTCGACTATAACTGCACAGCGCTTTTGGGCAGAATTTCTCACCGATCTTGGAACGTTCCAAGTAGGTCGCGCTCCACAACACTGGGGATTAGGCGCGGTTCATAACGCCGGTGACGGAATGTTCGATCGCTACCAGTCTACGGGCGATACTTTTAAAATGATTTCGAAGTTTGGGAATTTTACCGTGATCCCGGCTCACACGAAATATGCTTATGGAAGCTCCGCTGGGAGCTCGAACGATTCTCTATCCGAGTTCACCCTGGGGCTTCGCTATGAAAACCTCGACGAAGATTTTGAGGGTGGAGTAAATTTCGTTCGCCGTGTTGGGATTGATTCTGGAACCGCTTGGATTAATGGAGCGGGTGGGGACATTAACCTCACGATCTGGGATATTTACGGGAAAAAGAAATTTGGAAAATTTGATTTTGGGATGGAAGCCCCGATCTATAACGGACAGCTTTCGGGCTTAGTCTATAAGACCTTTGCTCTAGCCGTAGAGCTAAAGTATCGCGCAAACGACACCTGGAGCTTCTTTTCTAAATTCGGAAAAGTACCCGGTCAGCCGAACAGTGCATCCGCAGCAGTTGAAAAGTGGTCGATGGTTATGCTCCATCCGAACTACCGTTTAGGTCTCATGATGTTTAATTATAACTTTGCAAACTTCAGTGGGAATACCGACCCTAACGTCGCGGGTTCTGTGAATTCAATTTATGATAATCCAATCACTAACGCGCGCTACGCGATGTTAGGAGCTGCCCTCACAGCAGATAAATGGAGATTCACGACTTCATTCATTACCGCAACCGCTGAAAAATCAGCGCAGTCAGGCCAGTTTTTCTTTAACTCGCGTGACCGTAGGATGAGTGCGATCACTGCCAAAAAAGATCAGGGCACTTCTCTTGGTACTGAAATTGATCTTGGTGTCGCACTGAACTGGGATGAGTTTACGACGTTTTCTCTTGATTCCGGTATTCTCATGCAGGGTGATTATCCGGCCTTCGTGAACAACGCGACCGCCGATAATGATCTGAAGACGATCCTCGGAGTGATGGCTTCTATAGCTGTGCGATTCTAAAAGGTCTTCTTACTGAACGATAAAGTCAGAGAAGTAAACGTTTACCACGATAGGGGTAGAACTCGAGGGGAGCTTTCTTTCTTCTCGGATCAGATCATTCATGATCGCTGCAATTCGGGATCTCAGAAGATAACGGCCCTGCACGGATGAGAGTTCGTCGACCGTCGTCGTTCCGAGTTGATGTAATAGTTTATCCAGAAATTTAGGGAGTAAGGCTTTCGCGAGTGATTCGAATTCAGTGTCGATCAACTCGAGCGCTAAACTCATCGTCACAAAGTGGGCCTTCATTTGTTGGGGGGGGCCGCCGGGGAGTTGTACGCCGATGGGAGAGGGTTTCAGATTCGCTTGAATCGGATCAAATGAAACCGTCGCACGTTTCATGTCTTCTATTTTTTTACTGAACTCTTGAACGATCTTTTCGCGTTCTACTTTTTCAGTGATCTGCGGACGCTTATAAAGAATTTTTGTGAATACGAGAACACCAAGCAGCCCCATGAGGGCGACCGTGTTTAAAAGCCCAAGGATAAGCCCGATCGGGGGCGCCTTTTTGGGCTTCGCTGCGTCATCTGGTTTGGCTGCTGCATCTGACATCTCATGTTAGAGTTTGCCAGCAGTCCTTTCCGATCACAATGAGTTCTTCAAAGGTTCGTAAGAGATCCCAAGGTCATCGGCAACCGGTTTATAGACACACTTCCCGTGACAGATGTTTACTCCCTTAAAGAGAGCCGGATCTTTAGCAACAGCCGCTCTCCAACCGTGGTTTGCGATTAGGGTGGCGTATTTTAGGGTAACGTTCGTAAGCGCATAGGTTGAAGTACGAGGAACAGCGCCTGGCATATTAGGGACCGCATAATGAATGACTCCGTCCACCGCATAAGTCGGGTGCTCATGAGAGGTTGGGCGACAAGTTTCTACCGATCCGCCCTGATCAACTGCAACATCGACGATGACTCCACCGGCTTGCATTCGAGAGACCATATCGCGGGTCACGAGTTTGGGCGCCTTAGATCCAGTGACAAGAACTGCTCCAATCACTAAGTCCGCTCCGACAACTGCTTTTTCGATTTGCTCAGAGTTCGAATAGAGAGTCGTGATTTCATTTCCAAACACATCCGCGAGATAATCGAGTCGGGACATATTCGTATCCAGAATGGTGACTTTTGCGCCGAGTCCGACGGCCATTTTTGCGGCATTAATTCCAACGACTCCGCCACCGAGCACCACCACGCTTGCGCGGTCGACTCCAGTGACTCCCCCAAGCAGCATCCCTTTACCACCGTGATCATGCTGAAGGTAGGAAGCGCCGATTTGGGTCGCCATGCGACCCGCAACTGCGGACATCGGGGCTAGAAGGGGTAATGCACCGTCAGGTGTTTCGATCGTTTCGTAAGCGATACCGATTACTTTTCGGTCGAGGAGTGCTTTCGTCAGACGTTCGTCCGCAGCGAGGTGAAGGTAAGTATAAAGAATCTGTCCTTCACGAAGGAGAGGATATTCTTCCGGAAGGGGCTCCTTCACTTTCACAATCATTTCTGACTTTTCGTAAATTTCCTTACCCGTTTCTAGAATCGAAGCACCTGATTTTCGGTAGTCTTCGTCTGAAATTCCTACGCCAATTCCGGCGCCCTTTTGGATCAGAACTTTATGTCCCGCTGTCGTGAGGCTTCTCACTCCGGCGATAACCATACCGACACGGTTTTCTTTATTCTTAATTTCCTTAGGAACTCCGATGATCATACGAATTCACTTTCCCTGAATAACCAGTCCATCAAAACCGAGGACAACGCCTCGGGGTAATTTTTTAGACCACTCTTTATAATCAAAATCATGTCCAAGATGAGTGAGCACTGTTTTTTTGGGGCGAAGGCGAGTCACCGTTTTAAGAGCGTTTTCGAGATTGAGATGAGTTTTATGCTCTCCAATCCTTAAACAGTCGAGGACGAGGAGTTCTAGGTTTTCAAGACGCTTTAATGAAGACTCGGGAATGAAATTACAATCAGTGACATAAGCCACCGACCCAATGCGAAAACCTACGCACTCCTGACTTCCATGGCTCAGGGCAATAGGAATGACTATAAGGCCAGCGACTTTGATGGAGTTTGCTGATGCTTGGAACTCCTGAAGATCGATTTGAGGAATTCCACCGCCTTCATTCTTTTTTGCAGGCTTAAAAATGTACGGGTACCGCGATGTAAGTTCTTCACAGGTCCACTTATTTCCAAATGCAGGAATTCTTTCACGCTGAATGTAGTTAAAGGAGCGAATCTCATCGATCCCGGAGACATGGTCAGCGTGTGGGTGAGTGTAGAGGATAGCATCGACTCTATTCACCTTATTTTTAAGGGCTTGTTGGCGAAGATCGGTCGAAGTATCGATTAAAATACTTTTACCGCCGGACTGAAACCACGCAGAGGTTCGTAGACGATGGTTCTTCGGATCTTTTGAGGTGCAAACCTTACAGTCGCAAAAAAGAAGGGGCACTCCGCTAGAGGTGCCGCAGCCAAGGATCGTCATTTTCCAGGGTGTGTTTTTTTGTCGCTTCATTTTTCTACTCGTTGACTCTGATAAGGTAGCGGGTTTAGCTGGAAAATCGAGATGAAAGCACTAGTCACCGGTGGAAGCGGCTTTATTGGGAGTCAATTAATCGAATCTCTGACGAGGCGCGGGATTTCAGTGCGTGTTCTCATGCGTAAAACTTCCACAGATCGAAACCTTGCGGGACTGACCTACGAGAGGGTGGAGGGTGATATTTGCGATCCTTCGACTTTATCGGATGCGGTTACCGGTGTGGATTTGGTTTACCATCTTGCTGGGGCGATCTCTGCCCAATCACGAGAAGAATATTTTCGATTGAATAGTGAGAGTACCGGTTCACTTGCACGAGCCGTAGAGTTAGCGAACCAAAAAGGCTCTCAAATTAAACGTTTCATTTATGTTTCCTCGCTCGCAGCCGGTGGCCCAGGAGAGTTTCAGAAACCGCGAACTGAAAGGGATACGGATGCCCCTGTATCTGCTTATGGAGAAAGTAAAAAATCGGGAGAAGTAGAGCTCCTTCGCCACGCAAAGTCTTTCCTCCCTCTCATCCTTAGGCCTCCCATGGTTTATGGCCCTAAAGATCAAGCAACGCTTTTTCTGATTAAGACAGTAGCCAAAAGATTGATCCCCAAATTTAAAGCTAAAACCCCTGATGGAGAAAAGCAGTATTCAGTTATTCACTCAAAAGATCTCGTCGAAGCGATTTGTGAAATCGGAAGTGTCGATGCTTCTCGAGTTGAATACGGGGATCTATTTTACGTGAGTTCTGGTGAGATGATCACTGGATCGAAACTCATGAATACCATGGCAGATGCATTAAATGTAAAAACATTCGATTTACCGATTCCGATTCCTGTTCTAAAAATCGCAGCAGTCCTTTCAGAGTCTTTTGGAAAACTCATGGGTAAGGCAACTCTCCTGAATTCAGATAAGGTAAATGAAATCACCGTCGACTGTTGGACGTGCAGTCCTTTAAAAATCATGACGAAGACGGGGTGGCGTCCCCAGGTTTTGTTTGAAGAGGGAATGAAAGATTCCGTAAAGTGGTACCGTGAGAAGGGTTGGTTAAAATGAAGCTTCTTTTTTTAGCGGTGGTTCCAATTCTAATGGCGCTTGGGTGCTCGACCCCAAAAATAAATCCGAAATCTGTTCCAGTTTCGAGCGAGTTTTCTAAGCTTGGACTTCATTTTCCAGTGATCATCCGCCAACTTCCGAATGGATTAAAAGTGGTCATCGTAGAAGATCACACCGTCCCGATCGTGGCATTTCAGACTTGGGTGAAGGTTGGATCAGTTGATGAGAAGTTTGGACTCAGTGGGATGGCTCATTTATTTGAACATCTGATGTTCAAGGAATCTGAAAAATATGGCGCTCGAGCATTTTTTAATCGATTAGAAGCGAAGGGAGCTGCGGTAAACGCATTCACGACCCGAGACTATACTGTTTTTCACGAAACGATGGTTCCCAGCCTTCTTCCTGTCGCGATCGCGCTTGAATCGGATCGACTTGCAAATCTAAAACTGGATCCCGAACTCCTTTTTACAGAAAGACATGTTGTATTTGAGGAGAGGAAACTTCGGACTGAGAATTCGCCCGATGGGCGAATTCAGGAAGCTATTTGGTCACTTGTCTTTAAGTCTCATCCTTACCGAAGCCCAGTGATTGGATTTGAGGAAGATCTCAAGAGAATGGAGGTCTTAGATCTCGAAAATTTCTTTAACGAATTCTATCAACCTGGGAATGTGACGATTGTGATTGTGGGTGATGTAAAAGTGGATTCCTTCTACGCAATTTTAGAAAAAGCATATGGAGGTATCCCAGGAAAACCACGCAGACCTAGAAAGGTAGCACTCGAACCTGAGCAAACCGAGTCGCGATTTATTGAGCTCCGCGATCAAGTGGCTTCTGAAAAAGTAACTGTTGCTTTTCCTTCAACGAGCGCAGCCGAAGAAGACACCTATGCTTTAGATGTCCTTTCGAATGTTCTCTTTTCTGGAACCACGGCCCGTGTATATCAAAAGTTAGTTGAACAAAAGAGTATCGCGAGCAACATCGGAGGAGTGAATTATACTCCTGCATTTCCAGGTATTTTTATGGCTAGCGCCACTTTAAAAAGTGGGCATACCTCGAAAGAATTTGAATCCGAATTCGAGGCAATTCTAAAAGAAGTTAAAGAGCATGGGGTGACTGAAAAGGAAATGAGAACCGCTGTGAGACAACTCACCGTTCAGACAGTGGATAGCGTAAGAACGAGTCATGGTTTGGCGAATTTAATTGGAACTGTGGATGCAATATTTGGAGACCCAATGCGATTCCACGAAGATCTAGAAAAGTATACTCGTGTGACGAATGCTGATGTGATCCGTGTGGCACAAAAGTATTTAACTCCAGAAAAGAAAAATGTAGTTCGAATGGTGCCGAACGGTTTAAGGAGTCCACGATGAGATGGAGCTATCGATCCTTTATAATATCCCTTTCTCTTTTCTTTTCGATTTCGACATTTGCAACCTACACCTTACCTCTTCCTTTAGTCGAAGCCCTACCCAATGGGATGAAGGTCGCTTGGTTTCTTGATGATCGACTCCCTCTTGTTGATTTGGGTTTTCTCGTTCAGTCCGGTACTCGTAATGATTCGAAGGGTAAGTCGGGTAGCGCAGAGCTCGTAGTGCGACTCCTTGAAAGAGGCTATAATGGTTTCACAGCCCAGGAAATTGGCGAAAAGATCGAAAGCCTGGGTGCAACCGCATTCACTTCGGCGGAAGAAGATTATATTACGCTGGGGTATCACGGTCTTTCGCAGGATGCGGGAGAGCTTCTTAAGTATTTAAGTTGGGCGGTTCGAAAGCCGAGTCTTTCCGAAATTGAATTCAATAAGGAAAAAGCTAAAATTATCGAATCCTGGAAACATTTACCGGATTCCGCCGAGTCACTCGCTGGTTTTGCTTTTGGGCGTTCCATTTTGGGTGGCAGCGTTTATGGCCGTGGAAGTCTTCAGAGTATTCAAGAGATCAAACGACTTTCGGTAAAAGATATTCGTGACTTTCACGAGAATCACTTTAGTCCAAAAAATTCTCTACTCGTTGTTGTAGGGCGAGTGGATCGCGACGAATTTCGTAAGAAAATACTAGAAGCATTCGGAGGTTGGAGTGGTGGAATCCCTTCGAAGCCATCCGTGGTTTACCGCGATCATCGACTCTCGGTGAAGGCAGGTGAAATACTTGTGGTCGATCGGCCGGGTATCCCTCAGGCCCAGGTTCGGTTGGGATTTAAAGTTCCTGGAGTTCGATCGGAAAATCGCTATTCGCTCGCTGTTGTGAATGCATTTCTTGGCGAATATTTTAATAGTCGTTTAAATCTAACAGTTCGAGATAAATTGGGTCTTGCTTACGGAATCCATTCTTCGATCACTTACTATAAGGACCTCGCTTTTTTTTCAGTCTCATCAGCAACCTCAGCTCAAACCACGGGTCAGCTTTTATCAGAAACGATTCGACAGCTTCGGCTTGTAAAGGCTGGCGATATCTTGAAAGAGGAAGTCGATGTTTCAAAAGAATACTTACTGGGGGGGTATCCCTTAGGTGTTTCGACGATGGGTGCAGTAGCTAATCGCTGGATGGGCGGATATGTGTTTGGGTTTGGTGTAAATTATTTAAATGAATTTATGCCTAAAATCGCTGAGGTCTCCCGTGAGTCTGTTATACAGGCGGTTGATGAAGCGTTTCAACTCGATCAGTTATTCATCGTTATTGCAGGAGATGCGAAGATCATTGAAAAAAGTTTACGCGAAAAGGGCTTTAAACGTGTCCGGAAGATTCCTGCAAGCTCTCTCCTTTAGGAGTTCGCCCTTTTCCTGTCATTTTCGTTTCACCTTCGATGTAGGCTCCAAAATCGACAGTAATGACAGGAGTTTTAATATTTCCGATCATTCGGCCCGTTCCTTCAATGGCTACGCGCGATCGAGCTTCGATGTTCCCTAGAACAAAACCTGCGATAACAATGGAATCCACTTCAAGCGATCCTTCAACGACTGCGCTCTCCATAAGAATGATTTGAGAGTCAGGACTAGCTACAATTTTTCCAGATAGTTTTCCGTACACTCGAACAACCCCTGAAAGATGAAGGACACCGTCAAGATGAATTCCTTCACCAATCACTGTAACTTCAGTTTCATGGATTAAGTCGCGTAGTTCTGCAGTTTTTTTCATTCCTGTTTCCCTTCGTCCAAGTTAACGGAAGCGGGTGCAGCTTCAGCGGGTTCGGATTTTGGAGTGGCTTCAGCAGCTGGCTGGGTGGGTACCAGCGGTGTTAAGGGTGCTGCTTTTTTAGGGAGTTGATCGACGGTAAGGCGATTTAGGAAAATAAGCCTATTCCGAGGATCAAAAATATAAATTTCAATCGTCTGAATGTCTTCATGGTGATTCACTGGACCCAAGTCGGCTTTAATTTCGCGGTATCGGCTGACTGAAAAATATTCACCATTATCTGGATTGATTAAAGTTTTTGCGCCTGTTTCGTTAAAAGCACCATCGGGATAGGCGAAAAGAGTTTGGGGGCCACGTGCGATAATGACAAAATGACCTTGTTGATTTCCACCGTCTTCTTTTGCGTATTCGATCGCGCTTCTAATCTGAATCGTGTTTCCACGCCATTTTGCTGAAAGTTTTTCGAGTCTGAAGGGTAAAGTCTCGGGAGCGGGTATGGATTCGAGAATGGCTTCAGTGGGGAGTGAAGTAAAAGAATTAGAACTGCCAGCAAGTGAGGGAGTATTTCCACTTGCAGAAGTGACTGCTTGTTTTTTTAAGGATTCGTAGGCAGTTTTTGTTTCAATCAGTTCTTTTTCAATTTCATCAGTTTTTCGCGAAGCGCCTAAGGTTCCAGTCGTAATCGTTTTTCGATAGGCATTCAGAAAGAGAGCACCCGCAATGACCGCCAAACTGATGACGCTCAGGAGTGCAAATGCAAAACCGCGAATCCAACTGAGGTTGACCGTCAAAGTTCTGGACGAAAGATGGTCTTTAAAGACGACTAGGGTTAATCGATTACTCATTTTCTATTCAGGCTAACTTTCTCACCATTCAGTGTCAACTTCGGTAGGAGGTGGCCGATAAGTTAAATGATGAAGATTCTTCTTCTTAATCCACATTTGTATGATGCCCCGGTCGTAACCACGCTTCAGAAGCTCGGCGTTGCTGTTCTCGTTTGCTCAGACTTTAAGGAATGCGAATTGGTTCATCGATTTCACACGACCAGTGTTTCACTTTTTGTGGGTCATGATGAAGACGGCCTAAAGATGAACGATTTTTTAAAGTCGAATTCGAAATTTGCTAACACACCGGTAATCTTAACGACATCCAAGTGGAGTGAAAAGCAGTGCATTGATCACCAATCATCGCCTAAGGGTGCAAACGCCTATTTAAGGCTCCCCGTAGACGATAAAGATTTTATTCATGTGATCGATGAAGTTTTGGGTACACAACTTTCACATGGACACGGATATAATATTTCCGATGATCTCAGCGCCATTGCTCCCATCGCTACGGAAGATGCGACGAGTTTATCGATTTTTACTCCCGATAATACCCAATCAGAAATTCCATCCAATTTCATTCCTGAAGATAAAGGCGTTACTCTGCTCGATATTGGAGAAAAAACCCGAGTCGCTGGGATTCAAATCGAAGACGCTGCAAGCGTTTATTCGACCCCAACTCCGGGGATTGAATCTCCATCGTCCGATCTACTTTCTGAAGTCGGAATCACACTGGATGAACCTACTTTTGGTTTAGGAGAATCGACCTCAGGTACGATGGAGCTTCGCCCAGGAATTTCGCTCGAAGAACCTTCGACTCTCGCTAAACCGATCGCAGCGATTTCCGATGAGCTTCCGCCCTTTATTGAGGAAGCAGCGACTCGAGTTGCACCAGTAGCGATGACATTAACTCCTGATGAACAGCCCACACGAGTGGCTGTGATGCCGATTTTAAACCAATCTATCGAAAAAGATGAAATTGATGATGAAGCCTTATCGTCTATGCCTTATTTAGGTAAAGCGACTGACAAGGTTTCATCCACGTATTCGAATCCACTCGGTTATCGTGAACCTATGGATGACGCTGTCGTGCCAGGCGGAGCTGCTCATGCTCCTGACGTCGACACGCTCAAGAAATATCTTTATCTTCGTGAACAGGATGTTACGGCACTATCGGCGCAGCTCAGGCAGGCTCGAGAACAGATTGGGAGCCTCGAAACCCAACTTAAGCATGAAAAAGCTGTCACCACTGAGTTTGCCCATTTAGCCCAGGAGCAGGATCGAAGAATTAGTACATTTGATAAAGAAAAACTCGTAGCTCTCGAAAGCTCACAAAAAGAAATCGATGAGTTAAAGTTTGAGATGAAGCGTAGAAGTGAAAAAATTCGTGTCATGGAACTTCAG
>JBGSHQ010000410.1:0-10329 GCA_041752095.1 Bdellovibrionia bacterium | reverse complement strand
CGATCACGAAATCGTTCCCATTTGGGCCGTCGCTGAAGCAAGTGGGATTACACATGAGAATTGGCAAAATTTTCCGCAAATCAGCCAAGGCGAGGGCGATCTCGGAAGCCGTCTTGCTCATGTCTATTCCAAGTTAAAGGCTGACTTTGACTGCGTGATCCTGATCGGTGCTGATTCCCCACTACTCTCGGTCCGCGCCATACTTGATGCCCGAAAAATACTTATCGACCGTATTTCAAAAACCCAGTTTGTGATCGGTCCGTCTTTAGACGGCGGATTTTACCTTTTGGGAGGAATGGAAAATATCCCAGAACACAGCTGGAAACGCGTAGAATACAGTCGCTCCAATACTGGTGAGGCGCTGAGCGCAGAATTGGAACGAATCGGCCGAATCGAAATCCTTCCTCCTCTAGGCGACGTCGACGTTAAATCTGATTTGCAAGTTCTTTTTAATGCAGGACAGGATCTCGCCACTCCTTCCGCTCAACAAAGGAAACTTCTCGATTGGATTCGCAATGCGATCACTACCGCTCACTAATTTAAATGGAGTTTCTCGTCTAAGCGCAGTCGTCGCGATGTACGCTGCGTTCACGCTCCCGGTTGACCTGACAAGTTGGACGCCAACACGGGTAAATTCAGGGTCCGAACCGAAATTCATCGTCCAGGATCAAACGTGGACCATTACGACGGAAAGCAGCGTCGGAGGAGTAGCAGTTCTGCTTCCAAAGTCGCAGATCGCTTCTAGCGCCGACCGATCTCAACTTCGATGGTCATGGTCCGTGAAGACATTTCCTAACACCCACCCAGAGATTCCTTTTAAAAAAGAAAATGACGATTACGCCATTCGAGTCGGGGCGCTGATCTCAGATTTGAAGACTTCGATCCGGGTGCCAGCCGCTTTTCAAAAAAGATTGGACGCAAACGAGATCAAACTGTCTTACGTTGTGTTTTATTGCGCGTCCAAGGAAGTACCTGGCGGTGAAAAGTGCGGCGTGAGTCCGTATAACGATCGAATCATCAACTGCCTGGTACCCGCTAAGAGCGAGTTCCAAGCGATCACTCAAGAACCCGTGAAGGACTTGATACGGATACTAGGCAAGGACAACATCACTCTTCAGGTAGTCGGGGCATGGATTTTTTCAGACAGTGATAACTCGAAATCTTCAAGTACGGCACAGGTAAAGGGGCTTGAAGTATTATGAAAAAGAATCTCTTATTTTTATGCGTGGCAAATTCGGCCAGAAGTCAAATGGCGGAGGGGCTTGCGCGCCATATATTGCCGAAGAATTGGGAAATCCAGAGTGCCGGAAGCTGTCCGACTCACGTCCATCCAATGTCGCTCATTGTGATGCGCGAAATCGGAATCGATATTTCGGATCAAACTTCAAAGTCTGTAAGTTCGGTCGATCTCTCAAACATTTCTCTGATCGTCACACTGTGTGCTGAAGAAGTTTGTCCGACGTTACCGGGTGGTATTGCGAGAGAACATTGGGCGCTACCCGATCCGGCATTCCAGACATCCTCTGAAGATACGCAACTCAATGCATTCCGAATGGTGCGCGATAATCTTAAATCTCGAATTGACCAGTTTTGGGGACACGTCGGAGAAATCAAATGAAACTACGGCTTTTGCCACTAACAACAAGGAAATAAATAAATGCGAGTTCTTATCATTTCGGGTTCCGGCCGCAGACAGTATAATTGCCCAGGTGTCGATTCAAAGTCTCGGGCACTCATGCTCCGAATGAGAGACAAACTACCAAGCGATTGGGAAATCGACATCGAAGACCTTGGAAACGTTTTCGCGCGGGCCCGAATTCAAAGCTGCAATGCATGTGTTTCAACATCAATGGCACTCTGTGTTTGGCCCTGTAACTGTTATGAGAAAAAAAATTCTAAAGAGCCCGATCTTATGTGGGATTTAGATATGTATTCTCGATTTGACCAGGCAGATGCCTGGGCGATCATCGGTCCGGTTAATTGGTATGGACCAACCAGCAATTTGAAATTGATGTTTGATCGCCTTGTTTGCATGAACGGTGGAAATCCCCAGGAAGATCTGATCGAACACAAGAATCCCGAACTCGCTATGAAACTCGAACATACAGAGGAATGGAAAAGTCTCAGTATTAATCATCTCGAGGGCAGAACGGCTGCCTTTTATTGCTATGGCGATGGGGGCGGCGATGAAATGGATGAAAATGGCCGGCCAAAGATTCTTCGGAATAAAAACTACTTTGAACCCGAAAAAGAACCTTTCAAGGATATGCGGGACGCTTACGCACCATTAGTATGGCAATGCCGCTACGGCGGAATTGAAGTACCCGACGATCTTTGGCAGTACCAAGAAATTGGTAGAAACAAAAAATATAGCGACAGCCAGGCCGAAGATATGAATACAAACGAAGCCTTTCTGTCATCATTCGACGAGTGGGTGGCAAAATTTCAATCCTTTGTAGGAACGAAAGGAAAGGTAAAGCCTGGCCGATTTCCGGCATTCGGTTACGAGGCTCCCGGACATAAAATTGCCGACATAAAACTGATGTGGAGAGATCTGAAGATGCGTTTTGGAAAAGCGCCTGAAGGCTCGTCACCAAAAATTCAAAACGATCTTAACATCAATCAGGATGCGACATTTTACCCTAAAAAATCGGCAAATCAGACTACCAAGGATAAACGGGACGAAGGAAAGTGAATAAACTGATTCTACTCTTTTCCATTTTTTCTATCGCACTCGCATGCGAATTCATGTGGCCGCTACGTAAAGAAACTCGCTCGAAGGTCGGGAGGATTGCACATAACCTCGGATTGGCCGCTATAAGTGCCCTCTTTGTTAGATATGCGTTTTTTCCATTTGAAATATGGGCTGCTGAACAGGCATCGAGTTCGAACCTAGGATTACTAGGACTGACTTCTTTTCAGCCGTGGTTGAAAATTATTCTCGGTTTCTTGCTTTTGGAATATTTCCACTACTGGTGGCACCGTTTGAATCATCATTCTGCCTTCCTTTGGCGGTTTCACAACGTTCACCATATCGATCGCGATTTGGACGTTTCAACCGCTTCAAGATTTCACTTCGGCGAACTGGCGTTTTCGTCGTTATTTCGAGTTGGCGAAATTTACCTATTGGGTATCGACGTTCAAACTTTGATTTTATTCGAATCGAGCGTCACCGCGTTCGCTCTTTTCCATCATTCAAATATTCGTTTTCCGAAGCGGTTAGAATCGTTTTTTATGACTGCTTTCATCACGCCCCGAATACACGGAATTCACCATTCAATCGTGAAAGAAGAGACGGACTCCAACTACGGAACTGTTTTCACTTTTTGGGACCGACTACATGGAACTAAAAAGACCAACATTCCACAGAATGAAATCACAATTGGTGTACCTGCGTACATGAATACAGCTGATCATCTCTTCCTGAATGTTCTGACAACTCCATTTAGACCGCAGCGTAAATGGAGAATGAACGATGGAACAATTCCCCAAAGGGGAAGGTTTAAAAATCCCTGATTTCAGTGACCAGCCCGGCTAAAACCGGTCTAGCTCAATCCAAATGTGTGGAAGTGGAAGGTGAATATGACAAATTTTGTAAGTTCTACTGAAACCCAGGGGCTAGGCTGCATTTATTCCAGGGGCGCCGAGTCTTCATCAGTTTCGCTCTAAAGGCCAACAGCTGAGGAACATGGTGGATACTTTTTCATTGATCATGAACGTGCCAATACGCGCTTCATCGCTTGGACAAAGGATTCACGCTTCCCGACGAGCTTGGTAGCGACGGCTCCCGATGGTCGCCGAGATGAGCCCCGCTTCCTGCGCAAGCACCGCACACCCAAAACGGAACTCGCCCTGAAAGTCCGACGCCAGTAATCGTTTCGCCAAAAATAGGAGTCCCGTCGGAAACAAGACCTCGACGCGCTCTAGTTTAAGAAGATCCAGCGGATCGGTCGCATCGCGAGCGATGCCCTTTAAAAGCTCCGAAGGCGCATCCACTTGAACTCGCGCGCCGGATCGATCCGCGTATTGGTAAAGACATGGATCTCCAATGAATTTGAAAAAATAAGGGATATCTCCGCGTTCAAGCTGTTCTAGCTCCTCTTTGAAAAAAGGGATCTTCGGAGAGGCGGTCTTCCAATCCCGATAGACGATGGTGTCACGGGCGATGTGACGAACCGGGACTCTCGCCATCTCCGTCTGAAGACCGGCGAAGACCTTCGTCATCTCCGGCAAGACGCTCTCGATGCGGTCGAAAGTCTCGCAATACCCCGAGAGAATCGCCGACACCATTTCCGCTGACAGCGGCGCGGGACTATCGGTCAGGTGTCGAATGCCCGCCGACTCCGGCCCGATGTCCTTAAAGGGCAAAAGAAGCGTTTCATTCGGAAGGAGCAGCTTCACGAGTACGACCTCGGCGTCGATGACCTGAAGATGGGACTCCGCCCGGATCAGATTGTGCCGGTGAAGATCACGAATTCCGAAGACGTAGCAATAAGCCAGGAGCACCCCAAGGCTGTGACTGAGCGCGCGCTCATTCCGGTTTCCCGAGAATGTCGCCACCTGGCGTGAAAAACCGGAAAAATCCTCTCCGACTTCTACATCCAAATTGAAAAGCTGCTCGCGAAGCAAAAGACCAACACGGCCCTTTCCATCGAAAAGACTTGCGATCGGACTATCCTTCCCTAAAAAAAACCTCTCCCAATAGACGGGGCGGGGCTTCTGGAAATAAATTCCAGAAGCCCTCGACACGACCTGGACGGATTGCCCGAAGTTGTGCGGGTCACCCCGCTCCTGCGAAAGCATTTTAGTTAGAACTTGCACTGCTTTCATACGACTCAGCTTCAGCTTCGATCGACGTAAGATCGATCACAGTAATGTTTTCCATATTAGCTTCCTCCTTTTCATATTTTATCAGACGCCCTGAACGGCGAATTTCCGTTCATTTCCTTCATGCTCGGTCACTTCGATAGTGACCAAGCCCAAAGAATCTTTTGCTAGACATCGAACCCCCATGGATCGTGCTCGGCCTTTAACTTCGGGATCAAAAACCATTCCCGACACCAGTACGCTCTCTAGCGCTATGCCGTGATTTTCAATTAAATCGAGGCCGTTCTTTTTCTGATCCTTCAAATCGAAATCCATCAGATACGACCTTTCCCCAAACTTCCCCGGACCATTCGCGGACATCCAGGCCTCAAACTCTGAAACCGTGTTTAAGTGAACGATCGAGGACAGAGAGGACGAGACATCTTGAAGTCTGACTCTCCACATAGAATGAATCAGAGGATCATCATCAACACAGACAAGCGTCGAACTCGCGCGCAACGAAATTCGGTCTAACTGAGCGTTCGCAGGGGCCATCAGCGGAAAGCGCAAGGTCACCGTCGTCCCGATCCCTTCCTCCGAACCAATCGTGATCTCTCCATTCGCAGATTCGACTACTTCCTTCGCGTGAAAGAGCCCAATCCCGTTTCCGTCCGCTTTCCCATAACTGAAGTTCTCGGTCATGAGCGAAGGAAGAATGCTTTCTGGAATACCCCGGCCATTATCCCGGATGAAAATCTCGACGAAACCCTTCTGGGAGTGGACGTCGACGTCGACCTTTCCGCCATCGACGGGCAACGCCTCCACCGCGTTGTCGATCAGGCTGAATAAGGCACTTTGCAACTCTGATGGGTTTACTAGCGCGAGATCAATCCCGCGCGAATCCTCGCCGCTAAAATCGATAACAACTCCCTTGAAATCCCGATACTGTTCGCGCTTCGCTTCCACTGCCGACCGCAATACCGGGGACAAGTGAATCGGCTCTTTAGGCGCGACCAAGCTCGCTTCCTTCCATCTCATGCGTTTCGATTTCAGGAGATCTCCAGAAATATCGCGAAGTGTTTCGATACAATCGACGATTCCTTTGCGTTCGCCTTCCGATTCGAGCGGAATTTGTCCGACCTTCAGTTGCAGTGTCGCGATCACACCCTTAATGCTGTGGGCGACCTGTTCGGCCATTTTCAGGCGACCGCGATCGAAGTTAGCCCGCGCCAGGTTGTTTTCAAGCGCAACGATCTGTAGACTCAGACTGCCGATGGATTCGCCGAGATCGTCGATCTCGTTAATCCCCGTCGAATCAGGGCGCTTCGTTGTGCGCGCGGAGGCTGGAAGATCGGATGCGATCTTTTTAATCCACTCCACCTTCTGCCCTAGGGGATTAGTAACGGCAGTGATCGCGGTCTGCACCGATTTATTCAGGATGTAAAAGAGCGCGAGAATCGCCGTTTCAAATAACACAAGTAGAATGCAGCTATAGACAATGAAGCCAGCGAGACCGATCTGGATTTCAACCAGGAGTGTATCCCCTGAAGGAAGGGAAAGGGTAGACTGAGTGAGCGTACTGAACCGACCGAATGGCTGAAGTTGACCGGCGTGACTGATGAGCTTCCCGTTTAAGGATATGTCAATCCGAAGCGCGAGATCTTGAGTCTCCTCCCAAGTCTGTGCAAAACGTGCGATTTCCAGATCTATGTCGCCGACGTTCTGAGAATTGACTCCAGCCTGAGCAAGCCGCTCGACGTGATTTAACACGAAGCGCGTGGCTTGGGCCTCAGTCTGTTTAAAAGAAATTACCGAATAGGCCAGGATCAAGAGCGCCGAAACACTTAAAGTCACGGCAAGCATTCGCTTCAGGTTCTTGAGAATGATGGAGTAGATGCTTTTCGTCATCATTCCTCCTTCATCTCTATCGTTTCCACAGGGAGCATGTGATATCCGAGTGGGTGCGCTGGTATTTTTCGTACCTTTGAACTCCAGAATCCTGAAGCCTCGGAACCAAAAAGTAGCGGAATGATGGTCCAATGTTTCAAGATCATCTTCTGAATCTCTCGGTATCTCTCCTCACGGCTCGCTGGATCGAAGACCTGAAGAATTTCAGACAGAGCGGAGTCAATCACTGGATCATTGACGAAAAAATAATTTGATTCGTAGTTTCCCTTAAAATAACCCAAGACTGAAAAACCATCCGGATAGTCCACAGTTTTTCTTCCGATCATGGCTTGACTCGTTTTTGCAAACATTCGTTTCAGCTTTTCCGCTTTCGGGAGTGGGTTGAACGAAACTTCAATATTGAACTTTCCCCATTGCACCTTCAAAAATTGCGCGATTTTTAGCTCTAGGTCAGATCCCTCCTCGAAATCGAGTCGAATCGTTTCCGACTTTTTGAGCGCCAAGGCCGGAACGCTGGACAGTTCTTTCGCGTCTTTTTCGGAGAGTGCTCCCGGAACACCAAAGGGGATCAAGCCGAACGCCGGTCGATAGGAATCGCGTTGGATCGCCTGAACGAGATCGTTAGCAGAAACAGATGCGAAGAGAATCTTTCTTGCCGCTTCCGGTATCTCCTTCGGATTCAACACGACGAAAATCTCACCGGAGAGCTCGGTCGGCGTCGGTGACCATCCTAACGATTGAAGCTTCGAACGTTCCACTTCTTCCATACGGTCGTGATCAAGAGTATCAGTCTTAGAGGCGAGCGCGAGCTCCACGGGCTTTTCGTTCGTCATGAAGTAAGTGACATGGACAGGCGGCCTCGAACTGTCGAGAGTATCTTTACGCCATTTCTCGATCGTGACTTCACCATCCGTGAGCGATTTCTCGACCTTGTAGGGTCCGCTGAACGCGCCGCTCGCGGACAGATCAGGGTCTTTCTTGAAATCGTCGAGATTCAGGATCGCACAGTCGGCGACCGCGAGCTGCTTCAGGAAAATCGCGGAAGGGCGAGCGAGGATAAATTCAACGATACCAGGCTCGGGCGCTTTCACTCCGAAAGTCGAAAGATCGAGCGTTTTCTTGAACGTCTCGGAACCGGATATATGGTCGATGTCGGCGGCCATCGAAGCGCCGAGCCGGAACATCCGGGCGAAGCTCATCTGAACATGCCTGGACGTGATTGGCGAGCCGTCGGAAAACTTCGCGGGCTTGAGCTTGATCCGATACGCAAGGTGGTCTTTCGATTCCGTCCAAGACTCCGCCAGGTCCGCAAGCACTTCGCCGCCGGTATCATAACGAAAAAGTCCTCGATGAATCTGGCTTGCGATAGCCATCGAATAGGCATCTTCCATCTTCTGCGGATCGAGGGTGAGGTTCACGACCGGCAGATGAATGCGCATTTTCTGGTCTAGCTTTTCTTTTTTTGTACAACCGATCATCAATACTCCAATCCCCACGAGGACAAAGCCCAAATGCTTAAAGTTTCGCATAGCCGGACTTCCCTTCGGCTTGAAACTGCGGCAACCGATACGCGACCAGTACCAGGAGACAAAAAACACCTCGCCATAAACCGTCGAACAGAATCGGTACGGTCTTGCTCCACGCACCAACGAGAAGTTCGCCGCTCGCGAGCACGATCACCATCTGGGTGATCCTGGCGCTTGAAACCGCGCCCATCACCGACTGCGGGGTATCGGTTTGGATGTGCGAGGAAATCCGGTGGAACAGGAGCCAATAAAATGTGTCCTTCAACAGGGCGCAGCCCAAAGTCACCATTCCGCGAGCCGGGAAAAGGGCGATGAGAACATAGGAAAGTCCGAGTCCTCCCCACAGCGCGAGCGGGTGAGGTTTTTTGATCTTCGATTTCTCGAAAAATCCCGAGATCCAGACTGAAGCGCCGTAACTTGCGAGCAAGATCGCGATCCACGTCTGGTCGTCGCCCGCGATGCGCGCGGTAAACGAGGTCGTACCCATCATGGAGATGGCGAGCAGAAGATCGAGCTTCGCGGCCCTCGGGTTGTATCGGTAGAAGTCGCGGAACTTTGAAAACACCGTCTGCTTCGAGTCTGGCGCGGTGATCGCACCCTCGTCTTCAAACCGGATAAGGTAAATGATCATTCCATTTATGAGAAATGATAAGAGATCGAACCAGATCGCCACTTCAAAACTAGCGTACTTTACGATCGGCCATGCGCACGCACCGGCGAATAAGGTCGCACCTTGAGTCGCTTTATTAAACCAGATCGCGTGATTTGCGTTCGAAGCGTAAGTGTCGTCAGCGAGGAGCTTTGTGAGTTTCGCCTTACTGCCGATCTGAAACGACACGATCGAGGTCTTCAGCAGCGTGAATGCGAGTAAAAACCCGTATCCGGGATTTCCTTTCGACCAGGCCCAGAAAATCCCGAAGGTCGCCAGCGCGGCCCCGAGTTCCGCAAGGATCACCGTCTGCCTCGGTGAGAACGAATCGGTACGATGGCCGAGCACCCCCGTAATGAAAACCGGCACCAGACGTTGAAGTCCGAGGATCAGGCTGACATGGAAAAGGTCGAAACCTGAACGGACCATGAAGGCGATCAGGCAGATATTGAATGTAAAACTCCCGATCGACGATACGAGTGTTCCAAAGTAAAAAAATACCGATTTACGGTTCATGCCGATGAATCCTCCCCTTTGCGGTTGGAGGGCACTCCGACGAGCTTCTTACGCTTAAAATAGTAGGCACGCGAAAAACCGAGTTTCCGGTATAGCGCCTCGTTGTCACCGTTCATTGCGCTTAAGCCCCGAAAAAGATATTGGCGCTCCATCCAATTCAAGCAGTGTTTGAAACGAGCGGGGTCGATGTCCGAAATCGCACGTGGCAAGAGATCGTCCGGAATCGAAAGCGCCATGCTCTGTGGTTCCGTTCGGGTGAGCAATATATGTTCGGGCTTGATCGTCGGACGACCCGAAGTCCTTCCGACTACGACCGCGCGCTCAATCACGTTATGAAGCTCGCGGATGTTCCCCGGCCATGAATGGCGAAGCAGTTTCTTCTTCGCGGGCTCCGTGAGTTTTCCCATAGGAAGGAGTCGTTTCAGGAACTCTTCGGCTAAAAACACGATGTCCTCCCGGCGCTCGCGAAGCGCGGGAACCTCGATGCGAATCGGATTTAATCGGTAATAAAGGTCTTCGCGGAAGCGCCCCGTTCGAATATCCTCTTCAAGGTTACGATTCGTAGCCGCGACCACGCGTACATCGACCGAGATTGTTTTCGTAGAACCCACGGGCACGAACGTTTTTTCTTGAAGCACCCGGAGGAGTTTCGCTTGCATATCGACCGGAATTTCTCCGATCTCATCGAGAAAAATATCGCCGCCGTGAGCGAGCTTGAATTTTCCATCCCGGTTATCAGTCGCTCCAGTAAAGGCGCCTTTGACGTGGCCGAAGAACTCACTCTCGAAAAGCCCTGGGCTGGCCGGAGTACCGGCCAACCTGATGCGCGAAGAAGACTCGATTTGAACGCATGAATCACAAATAACTACGAGGAGTTCCCCACCACCGCCTGTCCAAGAGCCGTCACTTTTCACCCCTGACCCC
>JBGSHQ010000409.1:0-11544 GCA_041752095.1 Bdellovibrionia bacterium | reverse complement strand
CAGTTTTATAAGACGGTTGAAGGTTGATAATAAAATTTGAATCCATCACCGTCTTTAAGTGTTTTGATTAACGCTTCATCGGTGATCTTTAGAATTTTTCCAGTTACTGCAAATTGATTTCTTTTTAGAATAATGCGTTCTCCAGAAGCTCGAACGAGCGTCACCACTAAGAATTCACGTTGATCGGGAGCCTTATCTAATTCAAAAGTAGTTTGCTGTTTATACATCTGAACTGTGGAGTGATTCACAACTTCGAGTCCGATTTTTTCTAGAACAGGCGCATAGTTTTCGCTCCCGATATCCATCGATGCTGAAGCTCCGCCGACTAAATTCACAAGTTCAAGATAGCGATCTGCTCGTTCGTGAGTAATAACTTTCTTACCCTGAGAGTCGAACTCTTCGCCAACTGCACGTAATTTTTCTATCGTATTTAAATCCTTAGTGACGATCGCAAAAACGCTATAGTTAGGGTTTGCACCGGGAACACCATCAAGCCCACGAAAGAAATCATCCATCCGATTTTTAACTAATTCGACGGGAGTCACAAGTCCTGGTCGTAAACAAATATTCATCGCTTCAAGCGTCTTACCTTCGACCACTGAAGTGGGACATTCGATCGTAAAATGTGCAGGAAGAGTTTTATTTGCAGCAGCTGGATCTTTGTCTTTGTAATAGGAACCTGCGAATAAAAGCTTTCGGGGTTCTGGACCTACACTTGAAGCATCCATGGACTGATCATTTTCATCGCTGAGAAAAACTATGATCCGTTGAGAACCTTTACGGAAAAGTTTATTTTTCGAGCTAGGAAGCTTTTCATTATCGTTCAGAAACTGTTCGACAGAGTCGAAACCATGCTCTTCGTAAATTCCATCGGTGCCGACAGCCACCTGCTTAGCGAATTCTAATTTAAGGCTTTTAAGATTACTTTCACGCGTACTCAGAAGACGTGAAGACTTAAGCTTTGCGTAATCACTTCCCCATTCTGGATGAGGTCGCTTCACGATTTCGCCATTTATATTTTTTGTAAAATAAGTTTTAGGAGTAAATTTTGAATTACTAGAAATAGGCGTATTTAAATATTTATCCCAAAGTTCATTTGCTAAAAACAGATCAGTGGTAATCACTGCCATCTGGATATCGGGAGTAATGGATTTTTTTTCAACGATTCTAGACTTCAAGTAAGTATCGGCAAAAGCCGAAAGTCCGTTCTTAAGCTTAATCTGTGAACCCGCCATACTGGCTGAGTTATCGATCACCCAGAGGATATCGACTGGCAGAATCTGAGTCTCCGATACATCATCGGATACGATAGAGCCCGCATCCTTCGACTGCTCGGCAGGTAGAAGTTTAAACTGGCTCGGTACCGACTGGGTGCATCCCATTACGGTAGCGAGTGTTGCGCAGCTGAGTAGAATTTTTCCTATCGTCATAAAAGACCTCCGGAGACACTCGAGCGATAACGCGATCCGACATGGGTTATACTCCCCATTTTTCGAGAAAGGAAGGTCTAAATTGACGCATAGCGTCTTTTTTAAATAATATCAATAATTTCAAATACTTAAAAATATAATGTCCCGCGAAAAATGAGATTGCGACAATTTCATTTTAAACAATCATTTGTTTAATTTAGGCGCATACTAACCCGTTTAAAAAAAGCGAGTTTGGGCATCAGACACCTAATATAGAGGGCTTCAAATTAGGGAAAAAAATGACACTATGCGTGCATTGCACTTGCCGAACTATATCTTGATGCGTTATCGAACTACTCCACAAACTCTAAATCAGTTCGAGTGATCGCCATGGAAGGCGGTTTCAGTTTTCGTCTGCACCAGATCCGTTTTATAGAATTCTCCATCGCGGTAAACGCAGCATTCACCTTTGGGGATTTATAGCGCGAGTATTCGATAGCACCGGATCCACCTAAAATCCCAAGAGATATCCACGAACCCGACTCGATTCCTAGCATCTGCATCGCCATTCCAGACACGGCGATATAAGAGCCAATCGTAAAAGCTTTATCGAGTGTTTTTCTCGCCGTGAGCGCAGCTGCAGTCTCACCCTTTTTCAAGAGCTCAAGAATCTTTGCTTTTGTGGTCATGATCTTTACGTTTTCAAACGTCCCTTGGGCCGCCATGAAAAGTCCTGATGTCGCCGCTATTTTAGTCACTACCGCTAAAGGACCAGCCATTCCTAAGAATTCTGTTGGAGGAAGCGTATGCAACGCCTCACTCACTAAAGTAAATATCCCAGCAAACCCAAATTCGAGACTATACCACTTTGCATACTGCGCAGCCATTTTAGAAGTCCGAGGTGCGTAGGGTTTAGGATTCATCCCGATCCAGGACCGAAGGAGATTCGACATCTTCGACGTGTATTTATTCGTAGAAACATAGTCAGTTAACGGCCCGGTATGTTTCTGCACCATCCCGGAAATGATACCCGTTAATCCGCCTATAATCGCTGAACGAAGAACTCCAGCACCACCACTGAGAATACTGATCCCTGTAGCAACGCCGTTTCCAATTCCACGCGCCCAGATTAGCCGATACCGAAATGTTTTATTTTTTTCGATATAGAGCTTATCTAACTCATCCCAAAGCGCAGAATCTTTAGCACTCTCGACACCCCCTTTCTTAGAAGCGGGCGATCGATCGGTCTTTTTAAAATTCCAAGCATGATCGGGTATCGACTCTACTATCCCCAGCATCGCAGGAGAGATTTCAACCACCCCACGCTCATCGACAGAGAAGTGCTTACCGAATACAACTTCATTTACTTCATCGATTTCGGATTGCTTGAGTAACGGATTTATTCTTAATAGAGTTTTTGTGGATTCACTGAGAGGTGCAGAAATAAAAACTTTGGGAACCCGTTTATTTGCCTCGATTTGGGTGCGTAAAAACTCTGAAGTCGCCGTTAACTGATCCGCAGCTTCGGGCGATCTGAGATCAATTTCAAATACGGTTACTTCCGAGTGAAATGAGTTTCCTGCTCCGTCTAAAACGGGCTCGGTCTTAAACTGAAACGCAAACGAAGAGGATTCAGCAAAAGCAGGAACGGCTCCAAAGAGAAGTCCAAGCGAAAATAGAAACGCTAAAGAACGTGCATAGAAACGCATCAATTCCTTATCGGAAAAGGACATCTATTATTAGAATAAAAATTCCGCCAAAATCATGACGGAAAAAGTTCTAACTCCGCTTAACGAACAGCTTGGTTCCACCGCTCGAGAATTCCATCCATCTTTTCGCGGTCGAATTCGGGAATGAAACGTTTCTTTGCCGCGGGTATTGCCTGAAACGCAGTGGGGAGTCTCATCCCGAGTCGAACAGGCATCATCCACTGGGTCTCGGGTATCGCTTTCTGAATTTCTTCTGAGGTGAGTATCTCCATAAATTGAAGCGCACGCTTCCGCATAGGGGCACCACCCGGAGCATCCTTTAATAGTCCAGCACCTTCGATTTGGACTGGGTTTCCATCCTCGAAAATCACGGCTCGGTAACGATCACCTTCCGTACACTTTAGTTTCGCGCACTCGGTGCGGTGATAAGCTTCACTCGTGACATAACTCCAAACCAGCGGCGCCTCACCCTTCAGAAACATCCCGTAAGACTGCGACCACCCTGGGGCGAGTGTCACCCACTGAGACTTTAAATCTTTCCAAAAATCTTTAAATGCCGTTTTCGACTCTTCTTCATCCTTCGATGCGACTGCTGACTGAGATCCCATGACGAAAGCGAACCCAGGGGAAGAAGTGCGCGGATCCTGAAGGAGGAGTGATTTTTTATACCGGCTTTTTAACAGGTCTTTCCATTTTTTCGGAAATTCTTCCGGCGGTAATTTTTTTGTGTCTGCGATAAAAGCCATCACACCGAAATCAAACGGAACGAATTCATCCCCCATCCAGTAATCCCGGTCGATGTACTTCATAAATCCCGCTTCACTCGTTGGGTCGAGTGGGGAGAGTAAATCTTTAACCCGCAAAAAAAGATTCTGATCGATCCCAAGCACCACATGGGCTTTTGGCTTCGCCCGCTCAAGATCAAGTTGAAGCCGTGAAAGCAGCTGCCCCGAATCACCCACCGTCACAAACGTAAGTTCATTACCGGTTTTTTTCTTATAGGCCGCTTTTAATAGGGGGCCGAGTCCTTCCTTAGCCACTATCGAATCATAAGTATAAACTACCAATGGGCTGGCCTGTGCATGGCGAGCAACAGCCGAAAGGACGAGAGCAAAGCCGATGGCGAGTACGGCTTTAATTAATTTTTCAGATAAACGTGGACCCATCATATTCTAAACCGACTAAAGGGTCGGAGGCTCTGGTTCACGACTACCCCCTTCACGCCCTTTAAATTTGAGAACGCGAAGTTTTGAATTTGGGTCACCTTTAGTTTTATCAGTCACCGCTTCATAGCGCCAAAGGATCTCACAGTGATGAAGGTGAGTTGTTGTTTCTTCACTCTTCGCACGAAGATGAACTACGCCGTTTTCAAAAAGCGTGACCATGCAGTCGTCGACGTAAGTTCCCTCTTCACCTGGATAAAAGAAAACAACTCTCATCGCAGGCGCATGTTTTAAAATCCGAACACCCTCAAGGGCATTTAGAGTCGAGGCAGGAAGGGGTGCTTTTTTCTTGGGCGTAATGCCCAGTATCCATTTCCACATATGAGTTTTCGAACCCTACTCGCCCTGGGTTCCTGCATCAATCCCCATTTTTATCCGCAGACACCTAGCCTAAAAAAGAGTAAGTTCAGGCCGTCTTATGGAAAATAAATTAATACGCGTAGCGTCAGAAATCGACTTCGTTACCGAAATCTCTCGCCTAAAAAAAGAAAAAAACGCTGTTCTTCTCGCGCACTATTACCAAGAAGAAGACATTCAAGACATCGCCGATTTCATCGGAGATTCCCTGGAACTCGCGCGCGCTGCTAAAAACTCCACTGCTGATATTATTGTTTTTAGCGGTGTTCACTTTATGGCCGAAGGAGCGAAGATCCTCAATCCAGGTCGTAAGGTTTTACTCCCCGATCTTCGCGCAGGCTGCTCGCTCTCCGACTCGTGCCCGCCCGAAGCTTTCGCCCACTACCGCGCACTCCATCCCGATCACTTCGTCGTCTCTTACATTAACTGCTCCGCCGCGATTAAAGCCCAGTCGGACGTGATCGTTACGAGCTCGAACGCTGTAAAGATTGTGAATCAGATTCCTAAAGATCGTCCCATACTTTTTGCTCCCGACCGAAACCTAGGCGCTTACGTCGCTAAACAGACGGGAAGAGAAATGCTTCTGTGGCAGGGCACCTGCATGGTGCATGAAACTTTTTCGGAACGAAAAATTGCCCAATTAAAAATCGAAAACCCAGACGCCGAACTCATTGCCCACCCTGAATGCGAAGAATCGCTCTTATTAAAAGCGGATTTTATTGGCTCAACCTCTGCGCTTCTTAAATACGCTACTGAAAGCCCGAATAAAAAATTCATCGTCGCGACTGAAGAAGGCATTCTCCATCAGATGCGTAAGCGCGCCAAAGAGGCAGGTGTCGAAAAAGAATTCATCCCTGCACCCCCAAACCAAAACTGCGCCTGTAATGAATGCCCCTTCATGAAGTTAAATACGCTTGAAAAAATTTACCTCTGCCTTCGTGACGAGACGCCAGAACTCATGATGGATGAAGCACTTCGCATTCGAGCGCTCGCTCCACTTGAGCGAATGCTCGAATGGTCAAAATAAATGGATACGACTCATGAGCAACACCTTCAATAAACCCGTTGTCCTCGCAACCTACTCGTTTTTAAGCGACGCTCTCGTTCTCCGTTCACGCCTTGAATACGAGGGAATCACCTGCCTTATTCCTGAAGAAAATACGGCAAGCATCGCTAACTATTTAACAGCGATGACTGTTCGGATCTTAGTGGATGAATCCGACTTAGAAATGGCAAAAAAAGTGATGACCGACGTGATCCAGTCTACTCAGCCCGATGAAAAATCGTTTACCTGTGCGAAATGTGGCTCACATGAGTGGAAAAAACGCTCTACGTTTGGAACGAACTTCTTTCGGTTTTTATTTGGATTCCTGAGCGGAGCTCCCGTCCGCAAGCAGGAGTCCCGTCGAATCTGCGCTGGGTGCGCAGAACCGATCGAGAGCTAAGCGTGTCCGATCCGCATCGCGACTAAAGCCAGAGTAAGGCACAAAATCATAGTTATTCGTTTCGACTTGGGTCGCGCCCGTTTGGTATCGCCACTCGAAAGTCTTTTCTGGGAAATTACTCTCAACGGTTTCTAGAATATATCCATCGTCTGTTTTTTTCATTCCGACGAGGAGTGCCGCGTGTGATGTAATGCCTTTCATTTGCAGCATAATCCAAGGAATGAATTTTGCCTTCATTGCAGACTGTGAATATTTAAACAGTCGATTCATATGGGATTTAAATCTTTCGGGTGCATTTCTAAAATTCGATCGACCACTAAGTCCACGAACCCACGCCTGATGAACGAATGCATCTCGAAGTTGCCAATCATTGAGTTCATGTTGAATTTCTGCTTTAAAGTCTGCGGAAAAACTATAGAGACCCGAATAACCAGGAATGTTCACAACTTCACGCATGCGCGAGAGAGCTTTAATGATTCGAATCGCTTGCCTTCGAGTCGGCTTTGAAAGTTCAGGGTGAAATTCCGCTAGCGACCATGCAGCTCTTTGAAAACGAGAGTGCCACCAGCAGACTCCGCCATTTAAAAGCCCCCCCTCATTTTCAAAACTGAGTCGCTGACTAGGATCACTGACGATTTCACTCATCGTCTTAGAGGAGGAACGACGAGCGCAGACAGAATCCGCGGCTTGCACGTCGTTTAAGATAAAAAGAGAAAGAAAGCCCAACCAAAAAGCGCCGCGTCCGTGAAGCACCATAGGGCTATAGAATTACAGAAATAGAAAAAAAATTATCGAGTCATTTTATTGACTGAAAAGCCTTTCGGAATATGGCCACGGCCATAAAACTTCCCCAAAGCTTTATGGATAACATCTCAAGCATTGAACCCATCGGTCCAAGCGTCTTCACGGTAACTGCACCGACGAGTAAAGCGGCCATGAAGAATTTCCAAAATTGTTTCGGCTTAGCATCGCGAAGAGTGGCCTCAACCCCTACCGCAATTAAAGGGTAAGTAAAAAGAAAGACATGAAACCAGGCAAGCGGCTGAACCGCCGGAAGAAGGGCTAACCAACCGAGCCACTGAGCGCTGGGGGAAAGTTTACGCGATAAAAGGGACCAACCGATCCCAACGAAGAGGGCCGAAAACCCGATAGCGAAAAGAACATGCGTAGAATTCTTTTCGTCCAGTCCGCCGTTTCGAAGTAAAAACGAAGGGAGCCCCTGAACCTCTCGAGTCGTAAAACCAATACGAACGGAATTCACATCCTGGGTTCCCGAAAACATCGCCTCCACCCATTCGTCACGCATCTGACCGTAATGCTGATTATACGATTTAAAATAGATGGGCAGTGAAAGGGCGATGAAAAGTAAGACTATAAAGAAAGACGAAAGAATGAGTTTCTTTCTCCTCGGACGAGTGGCACCGACGTGAAGGATTGGAAAAAGCGAAGTGAGTTTCGAGGAGAGAGAAAAACAGAGGATAAAAAATTTCCCAAACGAATCCCGAACGGGATCAATGGTGAGTGCAAGCGCAAGCACTGTGAGAGTAATCTGGCCCGTCATTCCATGGTTTCCGAATAATCCAAAAAAAATTAAAAGGAAAAAACCCTGAATCCAAGGCCTCACCGGTGGGAGATCTCCTACTCCTCGGTGAATTCGAGTTACGATAACCACCAAAGAAACAACTTCGATTAATCCCCAAAGCACTTTCGCACTGAAGAGATCAAGAACGCCAAAGAGTAAAAAGAAAGGAAGAATCCATGGAGGATATTTAAACACCATGTTTCCGAACGTAACCCGATCATAGGGTCTAACCCCGTCCCAAAACCGGTGTGCGACTTGGTAGAAAACCTGAAAGTCATCACCGTAGGAGAGCGTTCTAAAAAACAGGACTAAACTCAGAGTAGTCACTACTCCGATGAGAAACCCCAGAGATAAACGCGACCTGTTCAGTTCCTTCATTCCTAAAATTTATCGCTTCTGATCTGCACGCCAACTCATGTGATAATCTACGAATTCGACTTCTTTTGCGGATTTACACGCACGAAGTGGATTTCGAGTATCGATCATGACCGCGATTTCCTGGGTGGAGTCCTTATCCGAAGCATTCTTTTCCGCATTCGGATGAGGTCCATGGTGAATCCCAATCGGGTGCCAAGTTATCGCTCCTGCAGAAATTCCCTCACGCGAGAAAAAGTTTCCGGCATGATAAAAAAGCACTTCATCGAAATCGATATTCCGGTGATAAAAAGGCACCTTCATTGCTCCTTCTTCACTCTCGAGCGGACGAGGTAAAAACGAACAAATCACAAAATTCTGCGCGACGAACGTCGTATGAACTGAAGGAGGTAAGTGATAGCGCGGAGAAATAATGGGCCGAATATCCGCGACATTAATCACCCAAGGAGAGAGATCGCCTTTCCATCCTGAAACGTTAAGAGGATTAAAAGGATAAAAAACCTTCGTCCACTCCTCTTCACGCTTAATGTGAATCTCCCACTCTCCCGCAGAATTTTTTCCTGACTTTTTTTCTGTCGAGGAGAGTAAAGGTATCCGCATCACCATTGGGTCGAACTGTGCGTGGCGCCCGAGCATGCCTCTCTCGGGGAGTTCAATTTCACCGCGTGATTCGATTACGAGCTGAACATCAGAAGTTTTCGGAATAAAACGAAAGGTCACGCCACGCGGAAGAACGATATAATCGCCTGTGCGATATTCTAAATCACCGTAATCGGTTTCTAGAACTCCAGAACCCTCGTGAATAAAACGAACTTCGTCTCCATCGCCATTGCGATGATAAACCGGCATCTCACTCGAAAGTTTTGCCATGCCGATTTTCACATCATTATTTTCAAGTAACCAATTCGCACGCCCGAGCTCACCACCCGGGGCCTTGGTTGCGTAATAAGCACGTGGCTTAAGCTCACCTTCGATTCGAGTCCACCCTGTCGGCGGGTGGCGATGGTAAAGGTGGCTTGTTCGTCCAAAAAAACCCCTTCGTGCATGCTCCTCTTCGTAAGTTCCTTCCGGAATTTTTACGTGAGGCTGAGGGGTGACCGAGCCTTGTGACCAACCGAAACCGGATGAAAAACCTGATTGCTTTGAGTTCGACATAGATAAAGGAGAAGTAACCGAGTGAGCCACCCCCTGTCACGCACTACGCGATGCGATATTTATCGTGCGCTGCAGCTGATGATCTCACTAGCGTTATATCAGACGCAGCGGTGATACTCGGATCTAAGAATCGAATAAAGATGACACTCCCTCAACACTTAGGAACAGACGAGGCAAACGGCCTGGTCACCGGCGAAGTGATTGCCCAGTACGAACTGGGCACGATGAGAAATTTTATCTACCTCATCATCGACTGGAAAAAGAAAGAGGCGGCCATCGTCGATCCTCAGAGAGACCTCACTCCGCTGAAGGATCTTGAACTCCATGGAATAAAACTCACTAAAATTTTACTCACCCATTCGCATCACGATCACGTTGCTGGAGTTCCTGATTTACTCGCTCACTGCCCTGATGTTTCAGTATTTATTCACCCCGGAGATCTTTTTCGAATGAAAAAGATTGAACCGAACCGGGTTAGGTCCCTGGAAGACGGCGAAACGATTAAAGTCGGAGATATTGATGTTGAAGTCCTCCACACCCCTGGCCATAGCGCGGGTGAAGTGTGTTTCTGGATAAAAAAAGATTCAGGCTATCTCATCACAGGCGATACACTCTTTATTCGCGACTGTGGTCGAACCGACTTCGATACAGGGAGCGATGAACAGTTATTTGAAACTCTCCAAAAATTAAAAAAACTTTCTGACACCCTCGTAATGCTGCCCGGGCACCATTACGCAAAAGAAACCGCTAACCTTTTTGGTAATGAAAAAATTTCCAGTCCCCCACTTCTTTGTAAAACCCTAGATGAGCTCCGCTCACTCCCCTAAACACATGTCACACTCAGAACCCAAAAGTTTAAAAGCAAATCTCGTCCTCGCTGTCGCAGCCCTGGGAGTCGTCTTCGGCGACATCGGGACCTCGATTCTTTACACCCTTCAGGAATGTTTCCACGGCGGCCATGCCGTACCAGTCGATTTTGATAACGTGATGGGAGTCACCTCTCTCATCATCTGGTCGCTCATTCTTGTTGTTACGATTAAATACGTCTGGATTATGATGGAGGCCGAAAATAAAGGCGAAGGTGGAATTCTCTCCCTCCTCTCGCTTGTTCCTACTCCCCTTCGTTATAATGGTGCCGGAACACTCGCGATCGCTTCGCTTCTTGGGGTGGCCGGTGCAGCACTCCTCTTCGGTGATGGGATCATCACCCCAGCCATCTCTGTTCTTTCAGCGATGGAAGGGATCGAACTCATTAATGCCGACTACACGAAGTACGTCATGCCAGGAACCATTCTCATTTTAATTTGCCTCTTTAGTATTCAGCGAGGCGGAACCGCGCGGATCGGAAAATACTTCGGGAGTATCGTTTTATTCTGGTTTGCAATCGCTGCTTACCTTGGGCTTAGAAAAATTATTGATTACCCGGTAGTCTTAAAAGCTTTCAACCCCAGGTACGCCACTCACTTCTTCGAACACGAGGGTTTCGCAGGAATTAAGGTATTAGGTTCGGTCGTACTCGCCGTAACAGGTGGAGAGGCACTCTATGCCGACATGGGGCATTTTGGAAAAAAACCGATCCGTATATCCTGGCAATGGATCGTCCTTCCAGCCCTTGTTTTAAATTACCTGGGTCAAGCCGCGCTCATTCTCCAAAATCCAGAAACATCGATTCGCCCTTTCTTCTATCTGATTGATGACCGAGGCTTTCTTTATTATGGACTCGTCATCCTTGCGACGATGGCGACGATCATTGCATCCCAAGCCTTAATCACGGGCGCCTTTTCGCTCACCCATCAGGCGATTCGAATTGGGATATTTCCTCGGGTAAAAGTCATTCATACGAGCGAAGACCTGGAAGGCCGTGTTTATATCCCGTTCATAAACTGGTTACTGGCTGCCAGCTGTATCGCCACAGTTCTCATTTTCCAAAAGTCTACAAATTTAGCTGCTGCTTATGGTCTTGCGGTTACAGGCACGATGCTCATGACTTCCCTTGTTTTCTACTTCGTAGCTACTTACCGCTGGAAGTGGAGCCCATGGCGTACGATTCCACTCGTCACCCTCATGGTCCTACTTGATTCCGCTTTTCTCTATGCGAACCTTTTAAAAATTCCAGACGGTGGCTGGCTACCCCTCGTTATCGGGTTCTTCTTCTTTTATTCCATGGTGATCTGGCAGTATGGTCGTGCACAGCTCTCTAAGTTTTACCGTGAACGCTCCAAAACGATGGATAACTTTTTTGAAGAAATCGGCTGCAAACAAACCCGTCGAATTAATGGATGTCTCGTC
>JBGSHQ010000408.1:0-5113 GCA_041752095.1 Bdellovibrionia bacterium | reverse complement strand
AAGACCTCGGCGGATCGACAGACGTTTCACCCACCCAAAACGCCTATTTCACTCTCTATTCGAAGGGAGAATCGTTCAGTACTGATGCTACTTTTAACCTGGGCCCAGTTTTCTCTGTAGAAAGTGCAAAACGAATTTCCGGTGGAATCTATGAAATCAATTTCATGGGGGGATCTACCTCTACAGGAATGCCTATGATGAAAACCCTTCGAATCAACGCAGTAAAGGCAATCACCGAACTTAAATCGGTAAACTGTGAAGACTTTGACTGCGATGCTTCTTCGAACTTCAAGTCATCTATTTTCATTAACTAAAAGAAAGTAGAATGATTATGAAATATATATTTCTTACTTGTCTCGTCTTCTTAACGACTTCTGCTTTCGCAGGAACCCCTGCAGTTGTAATTACAACAGCGAAGGAGATTAAGAGTCTTAAACACACTATCCCAGTGGCACGAATCGTCCAGTTAATCGATATTGTGGATAAAAAAACTCTGCGTGTAGCGGTTGCGGTCGAGGATCTCGGTTTTTCTACTGAATTAGCGCCAAACAAACACGCCTATTTCACTCTCTACACCAAGGGAGATGATTTTTATGTCGGCGCTTCATTTTATCTAGGTTCGGTTTACTCAGTTGAAAGCGCAAAACGAATCTCTGGTGGAATCTATGAAATCAAATTAACAACAACGACAGACAATATCATTCTCCCCGAAAAGAAAACCCTTCGAATCAACGCAATTAAGGCGATTAATGACATGAAATCCGTATTCTGTGTCGACGGCTTTGACTGTGATGCTGCCCGTGACTTTCAATCCAAAATCACCACCGAATGGGGTGCAAATTAATCATGAAAAATTTAATTCAAGTCACTCTCTTGCTTCTAAACACTTCTGCTTTCGCAGGAACCCCTGCAGCCGTAATTAAAGCCGCGAAAGAGCTTAAAAGTAAATCGGTTCGGACGATCACCCATACTGTGAACAACACCGATGGCAATCCTTGTTTGCCTGAGGGCATCTCGTACAACATCGAACTCCAGGTAAAACTCGCAACTTATAATGGTGAAACAATGGGAGTCGACTACAGATGGGAAACGGTAAAGCTTATTAACGCCTCTCAAGAAGGTTCGATTTCAGAAGTTTGTGGTGAATAATATGAAAAAAATTATTTTAGTTTCGACTCTTCTACTGATCCCATTTCTGATGAATGTCGCTCACGCAAACGAAACGCGATGTGCATCAATCGCAATTACAATTGCTAAAAATATCCGTAAAATTGAATTGGGAAGTGAAATTAAAAACGCAAAGTTTAGAATTATCTCCTCCGAGATTACTGACGAACAAGAAACTTACATTATCGAAATGCACGTGAAGGGCCAAAGAATCATGACCGACCAAGAACTCACAATGGCTCCCGGGAGCGACTGTATTCTCGCAAACTACTGGTTGCCGGGTGCGGGCTAGACCTGAATCCGGGTAACGACTTTCATATCTACATGATATTATTATAATAATTGAATTACTTTGTTATTGACGCACTGCATATATTTATGTTAGAAATTCGCATTATTTGGAGAAACCCGATGAACCGCTTCACACTGATCCTATTCGCTTTAATTGCACTTACTTCTATTGATGCCTCTACTTCAAAAGCAGGCGAAAAATGCGACTGCACTTCAATCGCTGGGCTTTGGAACTTCATCGATAAGGAAGCGCACATTGGCACCTTCATAAATATTCCGAAGAACTGTAAGGCCGTTCGCATGCAACAGATTCCTTCACAAAACCCAGTCGAAGGGTTCCCTACGGACCGCGTGGTTTGTGAAGATGGAAAATTCCGAATGCAGTACCGCTTTCCAAAGGGATACGTCGACAACCAGGGGAAGAAGGCCATCTATCCACTCACACCCGAAGTCGCAAAAGGGCTTCGCGGAGACATCTGTAAAAACGCAGATGGAACCCTCAGTATCGGGATGGATCTGTTTGGAAAAGGCTGCGGCACTGCGCATTTTGAGAAAATTCCTGAATCTGAGATTCTTCGCGACTAATTCTCGCCCTAACGCACATCGCCTTCGTTGAAGATCCCCCCCCGGTTTGCTACCTCTAAGGGATCTATGAGCGAAAGCGATCTCCAGACTAAAGCGGCCGGCCCCGTCCAAGACCTAAAAGATATGGCAACCCTTGTTTCGCTCTCGAAACAGCGCGGGTTTGTTTTTCCATCCTCCGAAATTTACGGCGGAATTGGTTCGTGCTGGGACTACGGCCCACTCGGGGTAGAGCTAAAACGTAACGTTAAGGAAACTTGGTGGCGCGCGATGTGTGATCGCGAAGACATCGAAGGACTTGATGCTGCGATCCTCATGCACCCTAAAGTCTGGGAAGCCTCAGGACACGTCGCGGGTTTCGTCGACCCGATGGTCGACTGTAAAACGTGTAAGGGTCGTTTCCGCGCTGATAAACTCGACTCTTCCCAGTGCGGACAGAAGCCATCGAAAAATCCAGGTGCCGGTGGTGCATGCGAACTCACTTAACCTAGAAATTTTAATCTCATGTTCAAGACCCACATGGGGCCTCTGGAAGAATCCGGATCCATTGTTTACCTCCGCCCTGAAACCGCTCAGGGGATTTACGTAAATTTTTTAAACGTGGCACAGAGTTCGCGCCAAAAAATTCCATTTGGGATCGCCCAAATCGGTAAAGCATTCCGAAACGAAATCACGCCTGGAAATTTTATTTTCCGCACGCGCGAATTCGAACAAATGGAAATGCAGTTTTTCGTAAAACCCGGAACAGACGTCGAGTGGTTTGAGAAGTGGAAGGCCGCACGAATTCAGTGGCACTACGATAACGGGATTCGAAAGTCGAAACTGCGATTTCATGAGCATGCGGGTACTGAGCTTGCTCACTATGCGAAGGCCGCGTTCGATATTGAATACGAATTTCCGATCGGCTGGAGTGAACTTGAAGGCGTGCATAACCGCACTGATTTCGATCTCGGACGCCACCAAGAGTTTAGTGGGAAAAACCTCCTCTACTTCGACGAATCGACGAAGGAAAAATATATCCCGTACATCGTAGAAACATCCGTCGGCTGTGACCGCGCAGTTTTAGCGGCACTCTGTGATGCCTATCGATTCGACGGCGATCGCACCTGGCTTCAAATGCATCCAAAACTCTCGCCCTATAAGGTGGCGGTTTTCCCGCTCATGAAAAAACCAGAACTGACGGAATACACGGATAAACTCTATACTGACTTAAAGAAGCATTTCCGTGTGACCTCAGACGAAGCCGGCTCGATTGGTAAGCGCTACCGCCGTCAGGATGAAATCGGCACGCCGTTCGGAGTCACGATCGATTTTGATACTTTAACTAACCACACGGTGACCCTCCGTCACCGCGACACCATGGAACAAACTCGAGTTCCAGCGGAGAAATTAATCAATGTCATCCGTGACCAAATCGAAAACTGGGGCAAGTAAATCTCCTCCAGCTCGAAAAGCTTCGCGAAAATTAGTTTATAGTTTCGGTAGCGGAAAAGCTGAAGGCGGTGAAACACAAAAAGACCTACTCGGGGGTAAAGGCGCCAACCTTCATGGAATGACTAAACTGGGTCTTCCCGTCCCTCCCGGCTTCACCATCTCGACAGAAGTCTGCACATTCTTTTATTCGTCTGGAAAAAAATACCCCACCTCGCTCGAAGCGGAACTCAAAGCGGCAGTATCTAAAATCGAAAAGCAGATGGGGAAAAAATTTGGAGATGTAAACGCGCCACTACTCGTCTCGGTCCGCTCTGGTGCTCGTGCATCGATGCCGGGCATGATGGATACGATCCTGAATCTGGGTCTGAATGACCGCACGATTCACGGACTTATCGAAAACTCAAAAGACGCGAGATTCTCTTACGATTCTTACCGCCGATTTATTTCAATGTACTCCCATGTTGTATTGAATATTCACGGCAACCATTTTGAAGTTGCGCTTGAAGATTTAAAGCATGAACGCGGTGTCGAACACGATACGGAACTCAGCGCTGAAGACCTTCGAATACTGGTCACGAAATTTAAGCAGATCGTAAAATCAAACGGACATGTGTTTCCTGAAGATCCTTGGGAACAGTTACGAGGAGCGATCGGTGCAGTTTTTTCATCCTGGATGAATCCACGTGCTGTGACCTACCGTAAATTAAACGATATCCCAAGCTCTTGGGGAACCGCTGTAAACGTCCAGTCCATGGTTTTTGGAAATATGGGAACTGACTGTGCGACGGGAGTCGCCTTCACCCGCGATCCCTCTACGGGGGTTCGGAAGTTTTTTGGTGAATACCTCATTAACGCCCAGGGAGAAGATGTTGTTTCGGGAATTCGGACGCCCCAGCCTATCAATGAATCTTCGCGCACAGGTGAAACAAAAAACCTAAAAACTCTTGAGAAGCTCATGCCAAAAGCCTACGGCGAGTTGGTTAAAGTCTATCAGAAATTAGAAAAACATTACCGCGATATGCAAGATATCGAGTTTACGATCGAAAAAAATAAACTTTTCATGCTCCAGACTCGAAACGGAAAACGAACTGCCCCCGCTGCAGTAAAAATCGCTGTGGATATGGTTTCTGAAAAACTCATCTCAAAGCGGGAAGCCATTCTCAGAGTTACACCTGACCAAGTCGACCAACTCCTTCACCCACGACTCGATCCTAAAGCGCGTAAAGAAGTCATTGCACGTGGACTTCCCGCCTCTCCAGGAGCCGCAAGTGGACAAGTCGTATTCGATCCTGACGTCGCCGAAAAGTGGGTAAATGAACTCGGAAGAAAAGTGATTCTCGTACGAATCGAAACTTCTCCTGAAGACATTCACGGAATGTCCGTGGCCGAGGGAATTCTCACCGCTCGCGGTGGAATGACGTCACACGCCGCAGTTGTCGCACGCGGTATGGGAAAGTGCTGTGTCGCTGGGTGTTCGAGTATTAAGATCTCTTACGATGAAAAAAAGATCGTTGCGGGATCAACGACAATCCTTGAAGGAGAGTGGATCACGCTTGAAGGAACAACCGGTGAGGTCATTAAAGGTCGTGTTCCGACCATCCTTCCCTCTCTCGACGATAATTTTAAAAAATTCATGACC
>JBGSHQ010000407.1:0-2591 GCA_041752095.1 Bdellovibrionia bacterium | reverse complement strand
CGGAAGATTTCCAACATAAAGCTTCTTACCCATGAGACCTCCTATAGGCTTGGGGGCCAGTATCGGAGAACATGAGCACTATGCTCGGTACCCTAAACTTGACCTGAAGTAACAGTAACAGCCGTTAAGCTAACACGCAGGGTCTTTAGATGTATAGCCAAAAACTCGGCGGAAGATTTATGATTGCCCGGAAAAGCCCGATTAGTGCGGCAATGCTGGGATCTTTAGTTTTAGCTGGGGAGTTTCGAGTATTGCTGATGCTTCGCGTCCAAGAAAGAGACTAAGGCCGATTCTATTCGATCCTATTCGCCCTAACGCTTCATCTCTGATAGGGATGGGGTATATGAACTGGTCTGAACTCGGTCTTTCCCCGCAGCTTCTCGAATTGATCGAGAAGGCGGGCTATAAGTCTCCAACTCCTGTGCAATCTGCAGCCATCCCTTTTGCCGTCGAAGGGCATGATGTTCTTGCATCGGCTGCGACCGGAAGTGGAAAGACCGCGGGTTTCGTTCTACCTACCGTCCAGCGAACGCTCGGAAAGAGTGGAACTCTGGTTTTAGCTTTATCGCCTACGCGAGAGATTGCACAGCAGACTGCCGCTGTCTTCGATACTTTTGGTGGACCACTCGGACTGAAATCTACCGTCCTTATCGGTGGCGCAAATATGCGAGTCGAAACAGCTGCACTCGGCGAATATCCGCAAATCATCGTCGCAACACCGGGTAGGCTCTGCGACCACCTCGAACGTGGAAATGTTTGGCTCGATTTTATTCAAACACTGATTCTCGATGAAGCTGACCGAATGCTCGACATGGGATTTTCTGAGCAGCTGAATAAAATCACCGACCAAATTCCAAAGTCCCGCCAGACCCTGATGTTCAGCGCGACTTTTCCGCCGTCGATTGAGCGACTTGCAAAAAAGGTGATGCGCTCACCAAAAGAAGTGAAAATTGGATCTGAAACTGAATCCAAGCCCCAAATTGAACAGCGCTGGATGCGAGTCGATGAAGAAGATAAAATGAATGAACTCGTCCGCCTTTTTGAAAAAGAGCCAGGAACGATCATCGTTTTCGCAAAATCGAAGGACCGTGTTTCTCGTGTTTGGCGCTCACTCCATTCGAGGCTTATTTACGATGCGACTTTCATCCACTCGGATTGCACTCAAGCACACCGCGAGAAAGCGATCGCTGATTTTAAATCAGGCGAACATCGAATTTTAGTCGCAACTGACGTTGCAGGACGCGGGATCGATGTCGATGATGTTGCCCATGTCGTGAATTTTGATCTCCCGATGGAACCTGAAGATTACGTCCACCGAATCGGGCGCACAGGGCGTCGGGGCCGTAAGGGAATCGCGACGAGTTTTGTTACGGACCGGGATCGACAAACCTTAGCTGGGATCGAGCGCATTATGAAAACGCGCGATGAAAATTTTAAGATGGAGATAAAAGTAGAAACCCGGGGGAACACTGGTGGATCTCGCGGTGAACGCAGTGAGCGTGGTGGTCGAGAGAGTCGTGGACGGAGTCGTAATGACTCCCGTACGGAAAGAACCCCATCGCCTACGCCAGTAGCGCCTGATCCGAATCGTCCACGCGTGACCATCACATTAAAGAGTAAAACACCGTCGCCGGAGGGCGGCGAGCAAACTTAACTGAGTATTGAAACTGAGAGGACTCATCCATGGCTTTAGTCTCGACCTATTATCTCGCACATCACGGCGCTGAAGCGCCTCCAGAAAACGCTCGGAGTGCGGCGAAGTTTGAAATCGCTGATATGACCGAAGTGGAACTCGGTAAAATCTGGGAAATTCTTTCAGGCGATGACTGGGATGATACACGATTAGAGGACCTCGAAGCGATGGAAGTCGAGCACGACTCTGTACTTTTTACGCTCCCTGAAGAGCTGGTCGAAATGCTTGCGGGTATCGAAGACTCTGAAATCGAAACTCATGTTTCAAGCCTGGTCGAACATGAAGAGTTTGAGATCTGGGATGCGACCGAAGTTACGAACTTACTTTTAGGCCTTCGAAAACTTGCTCTTCTTGCTCTAGAAGAAGAGAAAATCATCCTTTTCGAAGTGAATTAAACAACCTGGCCAGCAGCGAAAGCTGAAGCCCAGGCCCACTGAAAATTATAGCCCCCGAGCCAACCGGTGACGTCGACAACTTCGCCGATAAAATAGAGGCCCGGGATGTTCTTACATTCCATGGTTTTCGAAGAGAGCTCATTCGTATCGACACCGCCACGAGTGACTTCTGCTTTAGAGTATCCGACGGTACCAGTGGGATTCATCTTCCAGGCGTGAAGTTTACTGCAGAAAGCTTCGAGAGCTTTTTCAGAGACCTGTGGGAGTGGGAGAGCGTCTCTAAAATCAGTTTCACAAAGCTTCTCAACGAAGCGAGACGGTAAATGTTCGGAGAGTAGGTTTTTAACGATTGAACGATTCCCTTCCTTTTTCTTTTTTTTAAACCACGAAAAGAGATCGGTGTCCGGGAGTAGGTCGAGGGTAATCGGCATTCCGGGGTACCAGTGAAGGGATGCTTGGAGCGATGCTGGTCCGCTCAGGCCTGAATGAGTGAATAGAATATT
>JBGSHQ010000406.1:0-5628 GCA_041752095.1 Bdellovibrionia bacterium | reverse complement strand
CACTCTCGGACGAATTAAAGGAGTGGAGCGACCTGCAATCGCCACTCGACTTCCCACCGAAAATGGAAAAGGGGTTATCGTTTTAGATGTCGGCGCGAACGTCGACTGCAAACCTGAGCACCTCCGTGACTTCGCCATCATGGGCGCTCTTCTATCGGCGGCGATGAATCACGGATTAAAACGTCCGAAGGTTTCAATTCTTTCTAACGGCGAAGAACGCACGAAGGACAACGATACGACTCGCGCGACCTATGCGCTACTCGAAGGTCATCCTTTATTTGCGCCAGGTGAAAACTCAGTCGGCGAATTTATTGGCTACTCGGAATCAAAAGAAATGTTTAAAGGTTCGACCGATGTCGTCGTTATGGATGGTTTTATCGGAAACCTGATTCTAAAAAATTCCGAGGCACTAGGCTCCTCGCTCCTTCGCATTCTAAAACACGAAGCTAAGACAAACCCGATTAACCTCGTGGGATTTGGCCTCGCTTCGGGCGCGCTCCGTGCGTTTAAGAAAAAGGTCGATTTTCGTGAAACAGGTGCCGCGCCACTGCTCGGAGTGCAGGGCTACACATTCATCGCTCACGGACGGAGTGATAAACTCGCAATCAGAAACTCTCTTCTGCGCGCGCAGGAAGCGCTCGACGCAAAACTCATCGAGCGTTTAGAAAAAACGATAGGGACGCAGGCATGAAGCTCCACTCGTCACGAATCGCAGGCACGGGCTCCGCATTTCCGAAACGCGTGGTAACGAATGAAGATCTGTGTTCGATTATTCGTGATTTCCCTGGCGAGGTGCCAGAAAATTTTGGCTCCCACTGGATCCTAGAACGAACTGGAATCGAGAGTCGCCACTTCGTGAGTGGTGATGAAACGCTTTCGAGTCTTGCGTTTGAGGCCTCTGGGAAAGCTTGCTCGGCGGCTGGAATATCACCTGCCGAAATCGACGGAATTATTCTTGCGACCTGCACTCCCGACCAGCCGATGCCAGCAGCCGCCACACTCCTTCAGTCTAAACTAGGCGCGACTCACGCGTTTGCTTTCGATATCAATGCGGCTTGTAGCGGATTCCATCACGCCTGGGCGATGGGCCACTCACTCATCGCGTCCGGGCAAGCTAAAACTCTCCTCATCGTCGGAGCAGATGTTTTAACATCGATCACGGATTTTACTGACCGTAAGAGCGGAATCCTTTTTGGTGACGGAGCGGGGGCGATGATTCTCACTCGCGATGAAGATTCTAAAATCCCTCCTCGCTTTTCACTCACCGCCGATGGCAGGTCTGCATCGATGCTTGGAATTCCAGCGGGCGGTTCCGCTCGTCCCGCATTTTCGATCGAGCCTCGGAATTCTAATCTACTCACCTACTCCGAGACCCGGATGCAGATGGAGGGACATGAAATCTTTAAAACGTCGGTCCGTACGATGGTTGAACTCTCAGGAAATCTACTTCGCGAGATGGATCTCACCGCCGACTCTATCGACTGGGTCGTACCCCACCAGGCAAATCTTCGGATCCTAGAACTCGTCGCTAAACGGCAGAAAATTTCGATTAACCGTTTTATTTTAAATATCCAGAAACGCGGAAACACTTCTGCGGCGACCGTTCCGACGGCGCTTGATGAAGGAATTCGTGATGGACGCATTCAGCGCGGAAATCGCCTACTGGTTCCTGTTTTCGGGGCCGGTGTTACCGCGGGTGCTGCGGTCGTGACTTATTAATGGAGGAAAGACTATGTCAGAAAATCTAAAACCCATTGCGTTCTTTCCCGGCCAGGGTTCACAGCATGTGGGCATGGCGAAGGATCTTCATGAAAATTTCAAACTCGTGCGCGAACTTTTCGAAGAAGCGAGTGATGCGATTTCCTTCGACCTAAAAAAACTTTGTTTCGATGGACCGGAGAGCGACCTGAATCTTACGGAAAATACTCAGCCTTCTCTTCTTCTTTCTTCGGTGGCTGCGTTTCGCGTGGCAGAGAGTGAACGCGGATTCGTTCCTTCTGTGGTCGCAGGACATAGCCTCGGAGAATATTCAGCGCTTGTGGCGGCGGGTGCATTTCCACTTTCGTCTGCGGTCCGGTGGGTTCGTGAACGGGGTCGCGCGATGCAGATCGCGGTACCGGCGGGCCAGGGAACTATGGCTGCTATAATGGGGGCAAGCGACCTGCAGGTCGCTGCGCTTTGCGAGGCGGCCGTAACCGCCGCGAAAGGAAAACGATCGGGTGGAGCCGGAGTAGTCACGAATGCATCAGGTGAAATCTCGGTCACCGTCGATTGTGTTCTCTCCCCCGCCAACTTCAATGCTCCTGGACAGACGGTAATCGCTGGTTCATCCGATGCAGTGGGCGAGGCAATCAGGCTTGTAAAAACAGACGCCGCATTCGCGGGTCTAAAAGCGATCCCGCTGAATGTATCCGCCCCTTTCCACTGCGCACTGATGAAGCCCGCGCGTGACCGAATGGCAGACCTTTTTAGTGCGGCGAAAGAAAATGAAAAACCGAAGGCACTTCGGTTTTCTTATGTCCCCAACCGAACCGCCATCCTCACCCATGAGCCTTCGGTCGTGTTTGAACTTCTCGTCGATCAGGTCGACCACACAGTCCAGTGGAAAAAATCAGTAGAAATGCTGATCGCACGCGGACATCAGACGGCCGTCGAATTCGGACCGGGAAAGGTGCTTTCAGGACTTGCGAAGCGAATCGCAGGCGGCGTAGAAGGCGCGACGTTTAGCTGCACTGGAATTTCGGATTCTAAAACCCTCTCAGAATGGAAGGCTTTATGACTAAACCACTCGCACTCGTTACTGGCGCCTCTCGCGGACTCGGAGCTTCGATTGCGAAATCACTCGCAGCTTCAGGTTATCTCGTCGCTTTAAACTTCGCTTCAAACGAAGCAAAGGCCCAGGAACTGAAAACCGAGATTGAAAAATTAGGCGGGTCTGCCGTGCTTGCGAAATTCGATGTTTCGAAGTCGGCAGAAGTCGATGCAGCACTTGAAACGTTGACCTCGGCCCACGGCCCGATCGCCTGCCTCGTTGCGAACGCCGGCATCACGATCGACTCGCTCCTCATGCGCATGAAAGACGAGGACCTCGACCGGACTCTCGACGTGGACTTGAAGGGTGCGATCTACTGTGTACGCGCTGCGTCGCGCGGAATGATGAAGGCCCGTACGGGTTCGGTCATCCTGATTTCATCCGTCGTGGGTGAAATGGGGAATGCTGGCCAATCCGCATACGCAGCCGCTAAAGCCGGATTAATTGGGTTTGCGAAGTCGGTCGCTCGTGAGCTCGCCTCCAGAAATATCCGGTGCAACGTTATTGCGCCGGGTTATATCCAAACCGACATGACGGGAGCCTTGACGGAGGCCCAAAAAGACGCGATTCTCCGGGGCATTCCGTTAGGTAGTTTTGGTAGCCCTGAGGATGTGTCGGAAGCTGTAAAGTTTCTGGCCTCGCCGGGAGCTCGTTATATTACGGGCCAGGTTCTCGGGGTGAACGGCGGAATGTATATCTGATTCGATTCACGAATCAGTCATTTTAAAGGAAAGAAAGTCCCATGAGCGCTTCTATTGAAGAAAGAGTTCGTTCCATCATCGTCGACCAACTTGCAGTCGACGCAGCAAAAGTTTCTCAAACCGCATCCTTCATCGATGACCTAGGCGCAGACAGCCTCGACATCGTTGAGCTTGTGATGACGATGGAAGAAGAGTTCGACCTCGATATTCCAGACGAAGAAGCCGAAAAAATGAAGACGGTCGGCGACGTCGTGAAGTTCATCACTTCTAAAGCAAACAACTAAGCCTCCGGGCTCAGTCGCTTAAGTCTGTCAGATGAGTTCGAATCGTCACGCACGTCGAGTCGTTGTTACAGGTGTTGGAGCTGTGAGTCCGTTAGGGCTGACGGCTCACGAGACTTGGGCTAATGCACTCGAGGGGAAATCCGGGATTGCTCGGATCACCCACTTCGATCCGAATGACTGTTCTGTTCATATTGCAGGGGAAGTAAAAGGCTTCGACGTGACGAAACCGATTGCGACCCCACTGCAACCGCGCCCTCTTTCGAATCCCCTCGAAGCGCCCATTACGATGGCCGCAAATGCTAAGGACGCGCGGAAGATCGGCAGATTTTCGCATTTTGCGATGGCAGCTTCGCTTGAAGCTTATACCGATTCCGGTCTCGACTCTTTTCGCTCGAAAATCGACCCCGCCCGAATGGGTGTAAACATCGGTGTCGGCATGGGTGGACTCCCTGAAATCGAAGACGTGCATAATGCGTTTCTCGAAAAGGGTTATAAGCGGATCACTCCATTCTTTATTACTCAGTCGATTACGAACCTTGCGTCGGGAATGGTTTCCATTCTTCTCGATCTAAAAGGACCGAATCTCTGTAACACTACCGCGTGTACTTCGAGTGCCCACTCGATCGGCGAGGCGCTTTGGCAAATCCGCCGAGGCGATGCCGACATTATGCTCGCAGGTGGGAGCGAAGCCGTGATTTGCAAGCTTGGGATCGGTGGCTTCGCAGCGATGCGCGCACTCTCCACTCGGAACGACTCTCCGACTTCGGCTTCTCGCCCCTACGACCGCGACCGCGATGGTTTCGTCATGGGTGAAGGTTCGGCAGTGCTCGTGATGGAAGAATACGAACACGCGAAAAAGCGTGGCGCTAAAATTTATGGTGAAGTCTTAGGCTACGGTCTATCGGCAGATGCTTACCACATCACGACTCCTGCTGAAGGCGGCGAGGGTGGCGGCCGCGCGATGGACTCTGCGCTCAAAGATGCAGGCATTAATGGATCAGACATCGATTACGTGAATTCGCACGGCACTTCGACTCCTGCGGGAGATACGGAAGAAGCACGCGCGATCTGTAAACGTATCGATATTAAACGCGCTAACATTAGCTCGACGAAGTCAATGACGGGTCACCTCCTCGGCGCTGCTGGTGCGATCGAAGGCTTCTTTTCGCTGATGGCGATTAAGGATGGAAAGATCCCACCAACGATGAACGTCGAAAACCTCGATCCAGACTGCGCATCGCTCGGCGCGAACTTTACTCTGGGCCATGCAGTCACTAAACCTGTTCAGTACGCGATCTCGAATTCGTTCGGGTTCGGCGGGACGAACGGTAGCCTTGTTTTCGGTCGGGTTTAGCTTCATTTAGGTTTTAGGCCCAGTCAAAACTGACACATTACCGAATCATAAAATTCCTCCTATTATAGAATAAAGAGTCCTGCTGTTTCGTTCAGCGATAAGGGCATTTCGTTTTAAAGGGGTTTTCTATGTCTCAGAAAATTTTCCATCTCGGCGTTTGTGGTTTCCTCATCCTCATCCAGAGCTGTAATCAGACTGGATTCGCCCCCTCTAAAATTAATACCCTTCCTGTGAGTAACCCTCCTCCTAGTGGAGATACCGGTCCTACGGTCTGCGACCCATTCGGAACATCGACAGGGACAACGACACGCGAGAATGGAATTGATGCAAAACTCACTTATCTTCCGTCTACTTCACCCGTTATCGCAGCCGGTGGACTCACGACTCTTTCTTTTGATCCAGCAGCAACAGACGTCGTTACTTCACCTGTAAGGTTAATCCTGAGCCAACTGAACATCTCGACTCGTCCTTTCACCG
>JBGSHQ010000405.1:0-2994 GCA_041752095.1 Bdellovibrionia bacterium | reverse complement strand
AGTCAGATCCGAATCGAGCGCCGTATGTTTGGAACGTGGGTGCGCAGTCGAAGATCGATGAAAATTTTAAGACATTGCAGGCGAGGGTGAAGGCCGCGTGTGGAGATTGGAAAAAGGGAGATATCAACCATCAGTCCCAGGATTTTCCTGTCCGGTGTCGCGATAAGAAATGTGAGATGGGTCGCTCGTCCGCTCTGGAAAAAATAAAATTTACGACTTCATCGATTCAGGAATCCTGCGCTCCACACGATGCGGCTTCGATGTTCATTTTTTTAGGCGAGTCGAATGATCCAAAAAAAGAATATCCTAGGTTTTCACTGAACTGGTGGGGCGAGGGGAAGCCGGAACTTTCGGGTGGAGTCTTCACTCTAAAGAAGAAAACCCCGTCTATGGAGAATGGATTCCAAGCCTCTTTTTGCCCATATAAGATGGGGTGCCGACCGCCAAAATCAGTCGAAATGAAGCTAGAATGGCTGAAAAACTCGAATCAAGGGACGCTCGAGTATTCCTTCACAACGGATGAAGGCGAAACCTATTCAGGTAAGCTTCCTGTGTCCCACACACCGCCTAAGTCGCGGTTTTTCTGTGGATAGAATAAAATGAACTCCGATTTTTACTATTTATCCATCGTTCGAGTCTCTGAACTTTATGCTCGCGCCGGTGGTGGCGGAGGAGGTGGTTGGCACCGAAGTAGTCATAGTAATTCGGAATTCGATCTAGTTCTATTTTGGATTTTCGCTCCCTTTATAGTGATCGGCGTTCTCTTTTTTTATTTTTATAGAAGAAATGCCGTTCGAGCAGCAAAGCAGGCCAGAATAGTTGCCGCATCTAAGGATAGCGATTGGAATCTTGAGACTCTAAAAGATGAAGTCCAGAAAGTTTTTTTCGCTTACCAAGATGCATGGTCAAATAAAAATTTAGATTTCGTGCGTGATATGCTTCATCCATCCTATTTTTACGAAGCAAATGAATTGATGAAGGAAGAACTCACCGGAAATGTGAATATACTTAAAGACATCAAATTATTAGAAATGAATTTGATGTCGGTAGAAGACCAAGATGGAAAAAATGGTGATTCATTTACAATGGAGATCATTGCATCGATGATCGATTATACGATTCGTGAAGACGATGGTGCTTTTGTCAGGTCGACTTTCTATAAAAGTAGAACCCACTTATTCGAGTCGTCCTATCAAAAAAAGGCTCAAACAACTCCCTCAACTTTCACCGAGTACTGGGTATTTACCCGTGTTGATGGAAGGTGGAAACTGCGTGAAGTTCGGCCGCATTTGGGGATTGTTTAGGTTTTAGTTATTTTAACGCTCCGCATAGCCATAGACAAACCTGACTAGCTCGTTTAGTTTCAAAACTGCTGTTGGCCAGTAGCTCAGTTGGTAGAGCATTCGGCTGTTAACCGAATGGTCGTAGGTTCGAGTCCTACCTGGCCAGCCAATTGAAGCCCTCGTTTCTCGTAAGAGAAGCGGGGGCTTTTTGTTTAGTTGCTACTGGGGATTAAAAGACAGTAATTGTAAGCAAAGGACTACGGTGCACGATGCGGGATAAAGACCTTGGATTCTAACTTGGCGAAAGACAGTAAAAAGGAACTTTCATTTCGCGTACTAAATTGTGAAAATTTTGCGATGAGAATTCTATTTTTTAATCTAGTCGTCGCGTCTTGTTTTGTTTCGGCGTCTGCCTGGGCACATAATGTGGGTAGCGCAGCTCTTAATTCCAATGGAAAAATTCTCACTCTCTCTCAACGCGAAGCCGAAAGGTATTGTCAGAACGTTGGCTCTAGGCTCCCCACGATTCGAGAGCTTGCTGTCTATGCTGAAAGTCTGGGCGCGTTTGGGATCGATAAAGAATGGCCAACGAGCGGATACCCATGGGAGTGGTACTCCATAATCTATAAAGTCGATTCTAGTGGGAATACGGTGACAGACTTTTGGTATTTGAAGGAAGGCTATGAATGGCCTCATGAAGACGCCAGTAACTTCTGGTTTTGGTCTTCCTCGATCGTTCCGAACCAACCCGGTATGGCGTACGGAATGATCGGTGGGAACGGATCATTGGGTTACAATAATAGGGGTCTGAAGGATCACATGACAGCCCGATGTGTTTTAGTTCCCTGAGAAGCGTTTGCCACTGATCTAACCCACACGAACCGCGCTTCTGAACGAAGCTCTCGAAGGCATTCCTACTTCGAACCTCGAAAGAACGAATGACTCGCATCTACCGAAAAAACTCCCGCATCTTTTCACGTCCATAAAACTGGATGGCCGCGAGTTTATTATGTGACGAACAAACCTGCCTTAAGTTCACGGCGGTCGACGCCCCTCCCATCGCAAAGGGCACCGGAAAGTGATCGAACTCGAGCCCGAACTGGCTCTCACACCGTCTCCCACTCACCGGATCGATAAACTCGCATCTCCCGCCAGATCGATGGGCGACCGCGCGCTTTACCGAAATCGGGATAAAGCGAGTACGGATTTTTTCAGTTGATGCGGCTTTGGGTGAAGCGACTTCGGGCGGCCGAACCGATGGAGAGCCGATATCCTGCTTGGGAGAAAATTTCGATTTCACTTTCAGTACCCTCCGCGGCTTAAAATTCTCCTTCCGTTCAATCTCGGTCCGAAGCGCCGACTTAAGCCTCTCGCACAACGAAAGGGAGGGATTTCCTTGAAGGTTCCGAAGCCGCTCGAGCGTCTCCATAAATTCTGGATCCGCATCAAACGAAACTCGCGTCGTTACAGGTCCTGAAGGTTTCAGATGATCTCGTTTTAAGACTGGCTCTGATCCTTCCCGTGCGAGAATTTCCTCCGCCTTCCGAGTCGAAACTCCCGAGATCCTGCCTAAAATCTCAACCGTTTTTTTGGGTAAGCACTCCTCGCGCTTCACAAAGGCAGCGAGTTTAATCGCTGAAGTGAGGGTGAGCTCTTCCGCTTGAATTTTTTCTTTCACCTCGGGCACCGCTCTCATGAGGGTGACGGCCGA
>JBGSHQ010000404.1:0-2192 GCA_041752095.1 Bdellovibrionia bacterium | reverse complement strand
GCGATTCGCTTGAAAGAATTCGAGCCATGCTCGAACTTCTGTCCGAAGCCTTTTCACCCAGGATCAGTCTCGGTGATGTAGCAGAATTTCATTTGGCCTGGATTCGTAAAAATGAAGATTTCGAATCTTGGGTCCATGAATTTTTTACTTCGGTATGGGCGAGGTTCGAATCTGACCTCTTAGTGATTGGAGAATTCAGTCGTAAAGCTCCCATTCTTTACTGGCTTGAGCGACTGAAGTTACGGCTTCAGGATGCGACCCCACCTTTTGAAAAAATTCAGATCGAAAACGGAGTTGAAATCTTTCGTTTAGGACAAACTCCACTGAAATATCCTGAAAAATTATGGTGTCTGGCTTTACCACCTCGTTACACGACGAATGATACGGGTGGAGATTATTTTTACTCCGACCGAGATCGAGAACTATTATCTGGAAACTTTCTCGTTCGTTCCTCTATCCAGGATGCCGAATATCGACGACGAGTTTTAAAGTTTTGGATTCTTCATGCCGACCAAGTTGTTTTTCTGGATGCGCTTTACGACTGGGATGGAAGAGAGCGGGAGTCGATCGAGCCACTGATTCAGGAGCTTTCATTAGCGGATTCTATCTTAAAGACAGAAAAGCATTCTTATCCCCGGTGGTCATCGAGTTATCTTCATACTCGTTTAGCGCCACCTCGAAAAATTACGCTTCCCCGATATGAGGTTTCAGAAATTCGAGCATCCGATCTAGAAGCTTTTAGTCGATGTGAATTCCAAGGATTGATGATGGGCCGATGGCGCGCGCGCGACTCGAAGCCAAGCGACCTTGAAATTCGGGGTGATTCGCGCGGAATTTTACTCCATGAGGCAGTAAAAATTTTAGTCCATTCGAGAAATGATTCGGGGCAGTTTTCTCTTTCATCGGAAGAGGCTCTCGCCGAAGCATGGCAGAAGAAGCGACCGAAGGGGTTACTTCAGGGTGAAAAGCTTGCAAAGTTTACCCAAAAAAAATTAATCCCTATTTTGGAAGCATTTAAAAAGGCGGAAGAAAAATACGTAAAGCGATCCCAAACAAAAGTTTTAGCGCTCGAAGAACCGAAACTCGCTTATTCAGTGGGACTAGACCCGCCGTTAACCATTACGGGTGTTCCTGACCGAATCGATGAGCATAGCGATGGAATTTTCATCATCGATTATAAATCGGGTGGTGATTCTCCGAACGCGAGCCAGATGGTCGATCTCGGATACCGGTTACAACTCCCCATTTATGCGATTGCAGCCCAAAATTTTTATCATAAACCCGCAATCGGGGTTCAGTTTGTGACCCTCAATAAAGCAGGAGCACGAACGAGAGGGATATTCTTTAAACAGTGGAATGGAAAAGAAGCGGGATCCCTGACTGAGGCTAGGTCGAATAACACCTCGATCACATCACAGCATCCAGACGAAGTCTGGGCAAAAGCTGCAGAGCAAATCGAACTTCATTCAATGCGATTTATTTCGGGTGAAGTGAATGTCACTCCAAAACAGACGAAACCTGGAATTCCTTATGCGGAATGTGAGAACTGTTTTGTACGCGATGCGTGCGGGCAGCGTCGTTTTCTGGATGATATTTCAGATGATGGTGATGGGGAGGGAGGATGAGTGAACGTGAGTCAGAAAAACTCATAAGTACTCTCACCGAGGAGCAGCGTTTAGTCGTTGAAACCTGGGGACAGGGTATTGCCGTTATGGCAGGCGCGGGATCGGGTAAAACCTTTACGCTGGTCGAAAAAGTTCGAGCTCTTTTATTAAAAAATGGCGAAGCGAGATTTGCCGCGGTTTCCTTTACTGAAAAATCAGCAAGCGATTTACGTGCTAAACTTACCCGACTGACTCTCGAAATCCAAGGTCGCCCCCTTCAAGGACACGTTGTCACCACGATTCATGGACTCTGCTCATCGATTATTCGGGAGTATCCACGCGAAGCCGGATTTGATGGCGATGAAGTTATGCTTTCCGAGTCGGAAAGTAGAAGTCTTTGGCTTCAAGCCCTGGACGGTCTGTTTTTTGAGGATCTGCCGCCTGAGATTGAATCCGCATTTACTCCACTTTCAGAGCGAGAAAACCGTGAGTCGCTTTACCAATTGCTTGCGCGAGTTCGTGATCTTCAAACGAATGAAATTTTAGATCGCCTTTCGGAATTTCCCGAGCTTCGCATCCTCTCAGCCT
>JBGSHQ010000403.1:0-2258 GCA_041752095.1 Bdellovibrionia bacterium | reverse complement strand
GCTGCATTTTTATAAGTCGATTCGACAGCGTTTGCATTTTCGATCGCCCGGTCGCGTTCCTGTTTTGCTTCATCCGTCAGTGTATTTGCGCTTCGACCGGTACGATCGTATATCGATTTTTCGAGTTTCTTTCGTTCGACTAAATCTGCCTTAGACTGACGGGTGAGTGCAGTTTCATAACCCTCTTTAACATTTTTAACGGTGTCGTCTGCTTCTTCGTTTTTACGATTAACGACATCCTCCATATTTTTATGGAGTTTTGCTTCGCGTGTTTTCTCACGCTCCGCCGTTTTTTTACGTTGAAGTTCGTATTCTTTCTCCAGCTCATCGACTGAGCGACAATGGGAAGAGTACTCGGATCCTATCGTGGACATAGCTGCTCCCGCAGAAGCTTCCATGCTTCTGACTCTTTTATTTTCGCTGATTTTCTTCGGAACCGAAAGCGGGCAGGAAATTCCTATTTCGCCAAAAAAATGACGCTACTCAAAATCGGCTTACCTTACCAAGGCAACTCATCACCTTCGTAGTCATAAAAATTACCGGACTTTTCAGGCGTGAGCGAATCGATGATTTTTGTCATCCCTGCCACTGATTCCTCGGTCGAGGTGGTAGCCCCTTCGCCTCCCATTTCCGTTTTCACCCATCCGGGATGGAGTGCGACCGTAAGGATTTCTGGATGGTCGATCGAAAAAGAGCGATTAAACATGTTCAGAGCGACTTTGGACATCCGGTAGCCGTAATATCCCCCGCGTCCGTTATCTGCAATCGAACCCATGAGGCTTGTGATTTGGGCAACCTTACCACCCTTCAGGTTCGGTAGGAGAGCTTGGCAAACCCGGAATGGGATGAGGGTGTTCACTTCAAAACTTTTTCTTACGATTTCTTCACTGAGTTCTAAAAGTTTCGAACCACGGTCGAGTAGAATTCCTGCATTATTAATGAGGAGATCAATTTTTTTCCCGTTCAGAACATTCGCAAGATTCTTAGCACCCTCGGGCGATTCAAGATCAATCGAATGGAGTGTCAGCTTTTCTGTTTTCATCTCGTTCAGGCGTTCTGAATTTCGGGTGACGGCATGAACTTCACACCCTTTTTTAAGGTAATGACGAACAAATTCTTTACCGATTCCACGAGAAGCCCCTGTAATTAAAACACGCATGATCAAACCTCGACTCACTCGACTCAATTGATGAAAAATGAAAAAGGCCGGTTCCAGCGAATCGCTGAAGCCCGGCCTTTTAGAAATTCGATAACTTAGTTCTTTTTTGCGTCGAGCTCTTCGTCGATCATTTCAGAGAACTGTTCGATAGGGAGCGCACCGGCAACCATCTGGCCATTTACGAAGAAAGTAGGAGTGGAGCGCACGCCCACTTTATTTCCGTAAGCGAGATCCGCTGCAACCTTGTCTTTAAATTCGCCCTTGTCGTAGCACTCTTTAGCTTTTGCGCTATCGACGCCCGCGTCTTTTGCGAACTTAACAAGACTGTCGTTATCGAGCTTATCTTGATTTTTGAATGCAACATCGTGGAATTTCCAGAATTTATCATCTCCACCGAGTTTCTTCACACAAAGAGACATTTCAGAAGCAGGACCCGCTCGCTCATGAAATGGAAGAGGGTAGTGCTTAAAAGAAATGGCAACTTTCGAGCCGTACTTTTTGGCGACTGCATGCATCGACTCTGCTCCGCGTGAGCAGTAAGGGCATTGGAAGTCAGAAAAAGCGACGATTTGGACTTTTGCATCTTTCTTACCGATTAAAGGAGCATCACCGACTTCGATCTGAATGCGTTCCATCGTTGGCTTTTTAAAGTAAACTTCAACAGGAGTTTTTTTCGTAAGGTTCGCGAGATAAGCCTGAACTTTTTCGCCGCGTTTTTGATTCTCGAGGTAGCTCGTAATCCGCTGCTTATATTCAGGGTGCTCTTTCAGTTGTTCTTCAGGGATTTTCTTCTCTTTTACGAAAGCTTTAAAGTCGGAGTCTGAAACCGTTAGTTTTCCAACAATTTTATCAGCGATAAACTTGTCGGTTGGAACGTTTGCCTTTTTGGCTTCGGCTCCAATGAGCTTTTCTTCCATGATTTTATTCAGGCGATCCATCTTGAGGTCGTATTCACGCTTTTTAAGTTCGTAGATATCGGATCGTGCATCACCAATGAGTTCATCTTCAGTGACCTCTACATCACCGATCTTTGCGACGACACCTGGCTTGGTTCCATCTTTTGTAACGATGTTCGGTTTTGCAGGTTTAGCTTGAGAGT
>JBGSHQ010000402.1:0-6697 GCA_041752095.1 Bdellovibrionia bacterium | reverse complement strand
TGGTTCCGGGTGATGAATCCAAGGATTCAGTCAGACTAAGGAGTATTAAGCCGGCACTGCCCATTCGTTCTTGGAATTTCGACCATACCGGGTGAAGGACATGGATTCGGTATAGGAGGAGGGCCGCTTGGAGCAGGAGAGGGAGCGGGTGACGGACTTGGTTCTGGATAAAACCGACGAACTAAATTCACGACATCGATCGTATCGACTGGAAAACTAGAAACATTTCCTGGTGTACCACTCGGTCCCGCTACAGGTGGGTACGAAGTTGCGACGCGAAAGCGTGTACGTCTTGTTACGGCTGAATCACAGAGATCGAAAACAGCGAAGTGAAGTTTCATCGATGCAGCGGCAGTACAGCGGACGGTGGTTCCAAATGTGCTCGAGATCGAAATAGTACCACCCGCTACAGTGGGCGTCGTAGGACACGTTCGCTCTAATGCAAAAACAACGAGGTTACAGCAGTTCGCATTATCAGCGGTCGCGCCTACTGGCACTACCATATTCGTCAGCGCCGTTCGGTAAAGCGTGAGTTGATCTGCTGGATTTCGGGGAGTCGCCAGATTACAGCGTGCGCCCTTCTGGTTATAGAAACCATTTAAGGGAACCCCATTTCGACCTAAGACGAACATCTGGTTTGGAAAGGTTAGGCCAGCGGTTGTCATATCGTCTGCCACCGCACCTTCATTATAAAAACTTAAAAAATCAGAAGCAACAGCAGCACTGGGTCTTGCTTCCACGCAGTCGAATTTTCTCGCGGCATCCATATTCTCAGCCCACCCCATCCCGCAGCAGGCAGCCATCGGGTTCACAACTTTATCAAAAGTCTCTGCTGCTAAGGGACTCGGTCTTGGGCTTGGATACCAAGTCCCAGGAATCACTCTCTGGGGTACGATCGATGAATCACACCCCCCTGTTCCACAGACGTGATCAGCAATAGTTCCAGCAGTCGCTGGGTTGCACACAGCTAAAGACTCTCGCGAATTCAGAATCAGCATCAAACCGAGTAAAATAAATTTTGAAATGAGAGCTATTCTCATGGGTAAGTCGTCCCATCTTCGAAAGTCGCGCTTAAATTCTGAAGTAGGGCCGCATCATTAATCTGATCCGAAAGCAGCGACCCAAAAACGAGGTTATCCGCGCGGCGGATCATGCGCATGCTATCCCTATCGTTCTGGGACATAAAATCCATAAGGAAATAGGAGATGATACCGAGCAGGGTCGAAATAAACATGACCTGCATAATGGCGCTGCCTTTTTCATTCCGCATAGTCTTGACCTTCTCTAAATAATAGCTCAGAATTATTCATAATGCGAGGCATAATTAATAAACACAACCAAAACGGTTTCACTTTGGTCGAAGTGATGATTGCTGCAGCGATTTTTATCATTCTAGCGCTGTTTATTTCGACGATGATTTTTAATGCGACCACACACCAGGGTCGCATCGAGAAGCGAGCTGACCGGGCAGCGTTCGTTCAGAACCTGGCATTAGAGCTTAAGTTAAAGCCGATGCCGACTTCATCGCCGTAATTTGCTAGGGGTTATAATTTTATAACCATTCGAATTTATTAACTTAAATACCAAAACAAGTTCTAATTGTTAAGATTTGACAATAAAATCTTGCAACGCGTTACTATCGGAGTAGAATTTATCTTGAAGCTTTCATTATAGAATTTTTCGGCATTCGGGGTTTCCTTATGGGGATAAGAAATAAAATCACAGGAAGATTCGCTCGCGGGCTCGCGGTAGCGATTGCACTCATTTATTTTAATCCCTCCTTCGCTGGGTTTTTCACTACCACACCTGCGACTTCTTCTCTCAGCACTGCGGACCTGAACCGAATGTTTAATGAGGGAATTGGGCCTATGGCAGGATGGGCTGCCGGAACGACCTACCTCTACCCATTTCCTACGGGCGGTGTCTTCGGGGCTCCTCAGTATAATGGATGCTACGACTCGAAACTGAATCGTCTCGACGACCTCCAAGGTAATACCTGCGCACATCATAACGGCGAAGCTTCGGCAGTTTACGAACTCGTTCTGGGATTCCAGATGGAATGCTACCGACCTGATTATCCAGTTCCAGGAATCTGCGGTGATGTTGGAATTGTAATGAATTGCAGATTTCAAAAAACAAACGAAGGTACTTCTGCATTCGACCGTGGGAATGCGAGTGAAAATCTCTGTGCTCAGAATAACGGAATAGTCAGACGCGCTCGCGCAGCTTCCGTAACGGTTCCGCCACCGGGATGTGATTTTGGTCAGTTTGTGAGTGGTGGAACCTGTGCACCTTGCGCCAATGGATGGTATAAAAACTCGTTTAGCACTGCTACCACTTGCAGCCCGTGCTCGGATAAAGTCATCGCACATGTTGCAACTTCACCCGTGACTTTCAATACGACTATAACTGGAAACACGGGCGCAATCAGCGCCGATGAATGTTCGATCCATCCTTTAGACCCCTGGACCTGCGCTGCGGGTTACGAAAAAGAACCAGGGAATCAGTTCTGTGTTCGAAGTTGTGCGATGACGTTCGAGGTGACTCCGAAGGGCCCGAGCGTTTCAGGTGGGACGAATGGATGGATCACTGCAACGACTGCAACTCCGATCGGGACGGTCACGAATTTTAGAATTGAGAGTGTTTCTCCCACACCGGCTTATTCTGCAGCCGCAACAAGTTCCCCTACGATGACGTTTACGGGACTCACGAATGGGACTTACACCCTAAGAGCGGTCGATACTGAGGCTGCCACGGGCACGGTTTGTAATGAAACTTCGACTGTTACTCTGGCTGTTCTTCCTCCGTGCACTCTCGCTGCCGGATCTGTGACGAGCGTTCCGCCTTCGAACCCACCTTCGAATAATAACGGAACGGCGACAGTGAATTACTCAGGAGCCACAGGGCCTGTTACCATTTCGATGACGCCTGCGACGGGTGTTCAGACACTTGGAACAAACAGTGTGAGTTACACAGGACTTCAGTACGGAAGTTACGTCGTAAATATCCAAGACGACCTCTGTACGGCTTCGGCAAACATTAATTTCACAACGCCTCCTGCGTGCGGACTTTCGCTGGGTGCGCCTTTCTCAGTTATCAATCCAAGTACTGCAGTTTCTAATGATGGAAGTTTCGCAATTACTGCCGCGGGTGCAGCCGGAGCCGTCAGCTTTAGTTTATCGCCTGCCATTGGTTCAGTCACTAATGGTGGAACCACAGCTTCGATGTCTTTACTGAGTGCTGGAAGTTATACGGTGACTGCTTTTGATGCTGGGGTTCCAGGGTGTTCTGCTTCACAGACGGTAACGCTTTCGAGTGTAGGGCCTCCTTGTACTTTAACACTCTTAGAAACATCGACGACGAATCCGACCTCGGGTGTCTCGACTGATGGTGCTGTAACCATTACTCAGGTGGGTGCTGTCGGCGCGGTTTCATTCTCTTATGCGCCACTCACGGGTTCGTTAGCGACGACTGCAACAACCGCAACTCTCACGAACGTTCCTATCGGAACCTATACTTTCACCGCGACGGACGCCGGAGTGGTTGGGTGTAGCGCTACTCGTGTAGTAAACCTCGTGACGGGTCCACCTACGTACGTCGAGTGCAGCACAGTCACCTGCTCTGTGAACTACGTTCCGATTTTCGCACAGCTCACTCAGGACCTTTATAGTGGGCCAGGATCTTACTGCTCTCGAAACTTTCAATCCTCTCTGTTTCTTCCAGGAGTAAATTCCTATTTTCCATGTTCAGCAGCATTTATGGCTGATCCCGTGACTTGGCCGGGCTTTCCAATAGTAGCAGTACCGATACCTGGAATTACTGCAGGATCCACTGCCCCTTCTTCAAGTCTCTGTCGCGGAGTAATCCCCACCACGAGTGCAACCGCTGTACTTGGAGGATCGAATGGTGTTCCAGTCGTCGGTACCGACGTTTATGTCGGGTGTGGCTACTTCGGCTTAGATAATGGGTTAAATGTCGGGGGTAAAACTTCAGTATTAAAGATGTGCCCTAAAGGCTACATTACCTTAAATGCACAGGCGTGTACGAAATAGGATGTTTATGAATAAATTTAAAATCCTAAAAAATTTAGAAAAAATAAATTCAAAGTTAATTCCGGTTTTAGGATTAATTTTATTTTTTAATTCATCTGCAGCTACTGCAACTGATTTTTTTAATTCAACGCTTGGAACTACAGCTCCACTGACTAATCAACAATTAAACAATTTATTTACCAAAGGTGAGGCACCGAGCTCCGCAAGCTCGTCTTGGGGTTCTGCAACTTCTCCTGGAAACGGATTTCGTTATAATTTTCCAATAAACGGAATCCCTGGAACCAACTACAATGGTTGTTATGACTCAAAAAATCGTCGGCTAGGAGATCTACCGCTAAGTGAGATCTGCTTACCTCTTCCTGCTCCTCGAGATAATGAATCGGTTTATGGACTTACTGTTGGGGCCAGACTCCAATGCTTTAAAACCGATGCCACTGGAAACTGCACCGACACTGCGATCATCCTGAACTGCCGATATCGACAGGATGTTATTGGAACGACCCCTGGAGACGTCGGAGGAAATACGACCACGCTCTGCCAGTCGCTCGGTGGAATGGTCAGACGAGCAAAAACCGCTGCTGTGGAAGTTCCCCCTATTGGGTGTGATTACGGTCAGTACATGACCGCGACCTCGACGTGCGCCCCTTGCCCGAGTGGAACGTATAAGAAAAATTTTAATTCGGACACTTCATGCCGTCCCTGTACGGATAAGGTACTTGCGCATGTTGCAATCCAACCCACAACTTATTCAACAACTCTTACCTCCACGATCGGCGCCATTAGCCCCGAGGAGTGCCGTGTAAGTCCGACGGATCCGTGGACTTGTGTCGCGGGTTGGGAAAAGGAACCTGGAAACCAATACTGTATTCGGACTTGTACGCTTTCTTTTAACATCGATGCGACAGGGCCGAGTTCTGCCACAAACCAAAATGGTAAACTTGTTTTAGGCTGGGGTAATGCACTCGGAACGGTAAGTAATTTTCAGGTCAGCGGTGGAACGCTCTCCTCTGCCGTAAATCTTGCAAACCCTACGACTTTAGATACTCCTGCATTTACCTTAGGAGTAGGAACCTACACGGTGAGCGCGAGAGATTACGAAGTATCGACCCAGACGACTTGTAATAAAAGCTCGAAAGTCACTCTTGTTCCGCGCCCGCCTTGCACGCTTGCAGCTGGGACCGTGACGACGAATAATCCGACGAACCCTCCAACGAATAATAACGGATCTTCTACAGTTAATTTTTCAGGCGCTAACGGTACGGTTACCTCTACTATTTCTCCAGCAGGACCTACTGTCTCTGTCGGTGGAACGAGTGTCAGTTACGGCGGCCTCTCCGTCGGAAATTATATCGCTACACTTAAGGACGACCTCTGTTCTACTTCTGCTGCTGTAACCGTGAAGGCACCTTGTGCTCTCTCGCTTGCTACCGGAACCATTACGAATCCAAGTTCTGCTGCAGCTACAGATGGATCTATCGTCGTGAATGCGTCCGGCGGACTCGGTCCACTCGCTGTGACTTATACTCGCACTCCTGTATTGGGTGCACTTGCACCTGCGAGCGGAAATACGACGACACTTTCTGGAGTCGGTGTGGGCGCGTATACTATCGTTGCTTCCGACCCTAATATTCCTGGATGTACTGCGAGCCAAGTTGCTACATTAACTTTTATTGGACCTTCTCCACCACCGTCTACTGGTTGCATATTCACTCGAAATGTAGTGCGTGCTTCTGGTCCTGCAGCTACTGATGGGCAGTTTGATGTTTATATCGGCACGAGCGTAACGACTCTACCCGCATTTTACGGTGCATTCACAGTTTCGATGACTACTCCGTATACAGGACCAAATTTACCGTTTAGCTTAGCTGCAGGTTTTTTTATGTCCGGGTGGAATACTATTACAGGGGTGGGAAGTGCAGTGAATAATATTCAAGTCACAGGCACATGTAATGAAAACACTAACGTCGACACCACCGCCATCGTCGCACCAGTTCCGATTTGTGGAGCTCTTGCAGGTAATGGTTCGATGGTCGAGACCTTAAGTTGTGGTGCTGGATCTTGCACTCTTACTTACATGGAACCGAGTATTGCAGGTCAATGCAGTGATATAGACCAGAGAGCAAATATCGGCGGCCAGATGGTAGGAGCTCCTTGCGGCGGCGGAAAGAGCTGCGTCCAGTTCCCGCGCGTCGCTACCGGAGTTCCTGGGCAGTATTCTTGCCAGGTAAGGTGTATGGTTCCGCCACCAGTTGGTTTAGCGGATGGTGCATTTTGCATGATCAGCGGAACCTTTGGTGGTGTGGGAGATTGCTCGACTTGCACCAATGCACCTCCGCCTTCAGGGACTACTAAAACTGAAATCGCATGCGACGCGACTAACAGAATTACTACTTGCGGACCTGTTACTGGTTCAGACACCGGTGCAAATTGTACAAGCAATAAACCGGGCGGCTGTGGGCCTTCTGCTCCCGGTCCAGCTTTAGGAAGTTGTTACGATTACTAAAGTTTCTCTACCCCCGCGCTTTGCGTTCGAAGTATTGGATATCGACGAAAAGAGCGGCTGCTAAAATGAGCTGACGATCCGCTTCGGTGAGGATTTCGCTTAAAAAATGAACCTCGAAGTGGTCGGAATCGGTAAACGCTTC